>NZ_JBFULD010000011.1:0-28633 GCF_056400505.1 Terrabacter sp. P5_B1 | reverse complement strand
CCACTGCTCTGTCCCGGCCCTTGCCAGCCCGGCTGCGGTCCGTGAGGCTCGACGGGACGGACGACTCCCCACGAGAGGCCCTGCTGTGACGACGACGAGCACGACGACCGCGACCTCCGTGCCGGCCCCCACCGCAGACGAGATCGCCGCGATGGACGCGTGGTGGCGGGCCAGCAACTACCTGACGATCGGGCAGATCTACCTGCAGGACAACGCGCTCCTGCAGCGTCCGCTCGTGCCGGACGACATCAAGCCGCGCCTGCTGGGGCACTGGGGCACGAGTCCCGGCCTGTCCTTCGTCTACACCCACATGTCCCGGGTCATCCGGCACACCGGCCAGGAGACGATCTACCTCACCGGCCCGGGGCACGGCGGTCCCGCGCTCGTCGCGGCCGGTTATCTCGAGGGCACCTACTCCGAGGTCTACCCCAGGGTGACGTGTGACGCCGACGGGGTGCGGCGCCTCTTCCGGCAGTTCTCCGCGCCGGGCGGCATCCCGAGCCACGTGTCGGTGACCACCCCCGGCTCGATCCACGAGGGCGGCGAGCTCGGCTACGTCCTCGTCCACGCGTTCGGGGCGGTCATGGACAACCCCGACCTCCTCGCGCTCGCCGTCGTCGGGGACGGGGAGGCCGAGACCGGCCCGCTCGAGGGCTCGTGGAAGGGGATCTCCTTCCTCAACCCGCGCAGCGACGGCGCCGTGCTGCCGGTCCTGCACCTCAACGGCGCGAAGATCGCCGGCCCGACGGTGCTCGGCCGCAAGGACCCGGCGGAGGTGCGCAGCCTGCTCGAGGGCCACGGCTACGACGTCCTGGAGGTCGAGGGTGATGACGTGCCGGGCATGCACGAGCGCTTCGCGCGGACGCTCGGAGTCGCCTACGACCGGATCCGCGGCATCCAGCGGGAGGCGCGCGCAGACGGCTGGACCATGGGGGAGCGCCCGCGGTGGCCGCTCATCGTGCTGCGCACGCCGAAGGGGTGGACGGGCCCCGCGGAGGTCGACGGAGTCAAGGTCACCGGCACGTGGCGCTCGCACCAGGTGCCGCTCTCGGGGGTCAAGGACAACCCCGACCATCTCGCGCTCCTCGAGACGTGGATGCGGTCCTATCGACCCGAGGAGCTCTTCGACGAGTCCGGCAAGCCCAGCGCCGTTGTCCTGCAGGCGAACCCGGAGGGCGACCTTCGCATGAGCGCGTCACCGCACGCCAACGGCGGCGTCCTCACGACCGAGCTCGACATCCCGGACTTCCGTGGCTACGCCCGGGACGTGCCGTCGCCGGCGAGCACTCGTGAGGAGTCGACGCGCGCGATCGGCGAGCTGATGCGAGACCTCTACGTGCGCAACCCGACGACGTTCCGCCTCTTCAGCCCCGACGAGACGAACAGCAACCGGGTGGGCGCCGTCTTCGACGTCTCCGACCGGATGACGGCCGAACGGGTCACCGACGAGGACGTCAAGCTCTCGCACGACGGCCGGGTGATGGAGGTGCTGTCCGAGCACTCGTGCCACGGCTGGCTCGAGGGCTACACCCTCACCGGGCGCCACGGGCTCTTCGCGACGTACGAGGCGTTCGCCATGGTGAGCGCGTCGATGACGGTGCAGCACAGCAAGTGGCTGCAGGAGGCCAACAAGCTCGACTGGCGCGCGAAGGTGCCGAGCCTCAACATCCTGCTGACCTCCACGGCGTGGCGCAACGACCACAACGGCTTCTCGCACCAGGGGCCGGGGCTCATCCAGACCGTCCTCAACGCGCGCGGCGAGGTGTCGCGCGTCTACCTGCCCCCGGACGCGAACTGCCTTCTCTCCGTTGCCGATCACTGCTTCCGGTCGAAGAACTACGTCAACCTGATCGTCATCGACAAGCAGCCGCAGCCGCAGTGGCTGAGCATGGACGACGCCATCGCGCACTGCGCTGCCGGGGCCGGCATCTGGGACTGGGCGGGCACCGACGACGGTGACCGTGACCCCGACGTCGTGCTCGCCTGCGCCGGTGACGTCGTGACGATGGAGGTCGTGGCCGCGGCCCAGATCCTCAAGGAGAAGCTGCCGCAGCTGCGGGTCCGCGTCGTCAACGTCGTCGACCTCATGACGCTGCCCCGGGCGCGAAGCCACCCGCACGGCATGGACGACGTTCGCTTCGGCGAGCTGTTCACCGACCACGTCGACGTCGTCTTCGCCTTCCACGGCTACCACGGCGCGATCCACCAGCTCGTCCACGGGCGTCCGGAGGCCGACCGCTTCCACGTGCGCGGCTTCAGCGAGGAGGGCACGACGACGACGCCCTTCGACATGGTGGTGCGCAACGGGGTCGACCGTTACCACCTCGTCATGGACGCCATCAACAACGCCGGCCGGCAGGTCCGCGGGTCCAGCGACGTCAAGAGGTGGTGCGAGGCGCAGCTGGCCGAGCACGAGGACTACATCGTCGAGCACCTCGAGGACATGCCGCAGGTGCGCGACTGGGTCATGACGACGGTCGTCGAGGACTGAGCCACGGGAGAAGCGGGCGTATGCCGTCCGGCGCCTGAGTCGGTCGACACACCATCGAGCCAGCCGCACCTCGTGTTCAGTGTGCGGCTGTGCCTGAGGCGTGCGTATGCCGGGTGGTGCGCCCGTGCGGGCGTGACCCGGGTCGTAGCGGACGGCATACGACGCGCGTTCGTCGAGACAACCGTGTGGTGGGCCCCGTCGGGCTCGAACCGACGACCGGCGGATTAAAAGTCCGATGCTCTACCGACTGAGCTAGAGGCCCGGGGCGGGAGGTCAGGTCGGAACGACGGACGTGTGGTTCCGGCGAGACGCCACCCGCGCCCAGTATGCCGCAGGCGGGCTACTCGTCCCGCATCGACGTTCGGTCGTTCGGCGGGGCAGCTCCGGGACCGCGTAGCCAACAGGCCGTACGTGCCGGGAGAGGCGGCGACCGGGCCGGGGCCCGGACGCCGCCATCGTCACCGGGTGCTCAGCGCGGCCCCCAGCAAGGCGTGGCTGGACCCTGAGGCGGCTGCCCCCGAGGCAGCTGCCGACGGGTCGGGCTGGGGCACCGGGTCACACTGCACGTCGGAGCGACGACCGGGTCGGCGGTCGGGCAGCTCGCCCGTGGCGAGGTAGGCCGCGATCTTGTTGTCCGTGCAGGCCACGCCCGAGAGCGAGCCGGCGTGCGTCGTCCCGCCGACGCCCTCGATGAGGACCGACTTCGGGAAGAGGGACCGCACCTCGAGGCTGCCCTCGAAGGGGGTGGCTGCGTCGTGCGTCTCGTCGATGAGCAGGATCGGCGGCGCGTGCCGCCCGGACACCTTCACCGGCTCGGCCGACTTGCCCGACCAGGTGCGGCACGGCGCGTTGAACCACGCGTTGGCCCACGTCACGAACGGCGCCTTGGCGTACACCCGCCAGTTGTCCCGCTGCCAGACCGACCAGCTCTTCGGCCACGGCGCGTCGGTGCACGACGTCGCGAGGTAGATCGCGTAGCCGTTGTCGGCGCCCGGTCCCTGCGGGTTGGCGCTGTCCCAGAGCGTCTTGATCTTGCTGTAGTCGCCGTGGTTCACCGCTGCCGAGAAGGCGTCGGCGATGTCGGTCCAGCCGTAGACGTAGTAGCCGGCGGAGAGGAACACGTCGGTCCACTCGTCCGGCCCGATCGTCCCCCCGGCCTGCGGGTGCCCTCGGAGCTGGTTCAGGATCCGGTAGTAGGTGCGCTCGACGGCGTGGCCGTCGTTGCCCAGACCGTAGACGTCGTCGTGCTTGGCGACCCAGTCGAAGTAGATGCCCATGTTCGTGTCGAAGGCGTAGTCCTGGTCGAGGTTGGCCTGGTACCAGACCCGCCGCGGGTCGACGTTGCTGTCGAGGACGAAGCGGCGAACCCGGTCGGGGTGCAGGGTCGCGTAGACCTGGCCCAGGTAGGTGCCGTAGGAGAAGCCGTAGAAGTTGATCTGCTTCTGCCCCAGCGCGATCCGGATGCTCTCCATGTCGGCGACGTTGTCCGTGGTCTTCAGGTGGTCGAGCAGCCGACCGCCGGCGGCCGTGCAGGCCTTGGCGTAGTTCTTCGTCCTGGTCAGCCACGCGTTCTCGAGCCGGGAGTTCACGGGCACGTAGAACGGCCGGTCATAGCCCGTGTAGTTGCCGTTGCACGACAGCGCCGGGACGCTGGACCCGACCCCACGCGGGTCGAAGCCGATCCAGTCGTAGGACTTGCCCGCGTTGTTCGGGATGAACCCTTGGAGGATGGAGTACACGAGGCCCGATCCACCGGGGCCGCCGGGGTTGACGAGCATGACGCCCTGGTATGCCGACTGCGGGGTCGTGTGCGTCACCCGGGAGACGGCCAGCTGGATGAGGGTGCCGTGGGGGTGCGCGTAGTCCAGCGGCACCGTGACCATGCCGCACTGGGCGCCATAGCGGACGAGCGTCGGGTTCGTACAGGATCCCCAGCTGATCGGCGGCGGGACATACGGCGTCGACGCGCTGTCGGCGGCTGTCGCGACGCCGCCCGAGGCGGCCTGCGCCGGGGCGGAGACGACGGCGGCGCTGACGGTCAGCGCTGCGGCCGCGACGACGGTGATGAGTCGTTTCATGATGGTTCCCCTATGAGCGACCTGTGGCGGCGGACGTCGCCACCCACCAATGTCGCACCGTCGGGAGCGGGGTGGACGGGGTTCGCGCACCTGTTTCGGGCCGTCCTGGGGCAGAAGCCCGGCATGTCACGACAAAGGCCGTCACCCATCGACGGCGCGTGCCCATCGACCGGGGATACCAGCGGCAGCAACGGCTCAGGTGCGACGCCCGACGACCCAGTCCTCGAGCGTCCCGTCGACGCGGTCCCGTATCACCAGGGCCCAGACGAGGACCGAGGCGGCGAACTCGCCCATCGGTGCCACCGCGGCCACGCCGTCACGCACCGCGGCGAAGCTCGGACCGTCGGTGGGTCGGCGGAAGCGTAGCCGCGGGGAGTCGAGCACTGCCGCGCGCGCGGCCTGAGGGAGGTTCTCGACGGTCGCCGGTCGTGTTGCGGCGACTGCCTGTCGCCGACGGGTGGCGCGCAGTCGGAGCAGGCCGCCGACGGTCACGCCGACGGCCGAAGCGGCCAGCACGACGGCAGCCCCTCGAACGATCTCGGACCCGGAGGCCGGCGCGAGCCTCGTGACCGCAGCCGCACCGGCGGCGAGAGCGAGGGCCGCGGCGAACGGCCACGCGAGTCGCCACCGCGCCGCGTCACGCTTCAGCCGTTCCTGCTCGTAGAGGCGGGCGGCCCACTCCCGGACGGCGAAGACCGGGAAGTCGGAGTCGACCTGCGCCCAGCGGCTGGTGGCCGGAAGCACCGGCTGGGTGCGGCGCGCCTGACGTTCCTCGCGCATCGAGAGGCCCCTGTCTGGTTTGTCACGTTTTGCGGCTCCAGACTAGCGACGTTCCCCGGGTTCGGAGGGATCGGAGCCGCTGGCAGCCCCCAACGTGGTGCGCAGTCGACCGCGAGCGGAGTCGACCACGGCCCGCCGTGCCCTGAACTGGTCGGGTCCGCCGTCCGCGGGCGCCGCGAGGTCGGCTCCCACCGCCTCGACCAGAGTGCGCAGGAGCTCGCGGACATCCGTGGCGTGCCCGGCGCGAGCGGCATCCGGTGCGCTCGTCGTCAGGGTGTGGAAGGTCGCGTCGGTCTCGAGCAGTCGGGGTTGCGCGGCCGTCCAGATCGACTGGGCCTCAGCGGTGCTCGTCCGGGACAGGACCTGTGGGGTGAGTGAGTCCTCGACCCACGACGCCTCCTGCTCCGCAGCGGCGAGTCGCTCGTCCCAGGCGCGGACCTGGACCTGCGCACGGCGACGTTGGAGCAGGAACCAGGCCACGGCGCCGAGCACGACGAGCGCGAGCAGCAACCACGGCCACCAGGTGGTGCCGCTGGTGGGCGCCGCCGTCGGCACGGCCTCGGGCGTCGGCGTCGCGGTCTCACTCGGGGACGGGGTGGCGGTGGCGGTTGCCGTCTGTGTCACGGTCGCCGTCCGGGTCTCCGTGTGAACCGCCGTCTGGATCGCCGTCTGGGTCGCCGTCTGGGTTGCCGTCCGAGTCTCCGTCCGGGTCTCCGTCTTCGTCACCGTCTCCACAGGCGTCGTGGGAACGGTGGCCGTCGGGAGCGTGAGCGTCGGCGCGGTCCGCGACGGGCCCGTCAGCGACGGCAGGGCCACGGCCGGCGCGCTGACGCTGGGTTGCGACGTCGGCAACGATACGGACCCGTTTCCGGAGCACGCCGCCAGCAGGGCGAGAAGGAGGAGGGTGGTGACCGGCGTGCCCGCGCGTCTCATGCACGATTGTGCGTGCAGGACACCCTGCGGCGGCGTCACCCGCCAAGGATGATGTGGGGGTGGGGGAGGCGGCCCCGACGACACGCAACGGGGGTCGGCAGGGCCGGAACGGCACACTCGCGCGATGGGTATGGTGCAAGCACCAACGGCTTCGCAGGAGGACAGCATGAGCCTCGACCGACCGGTCGCCCCCAACCCCTACGACCTTCTGCCGCAGGTGGCGTCGTTTCGCGTGACCAGCGCCGACGTCACCGACGGGGCGCCGCTCAAGGACGATCAGGTGGCCGACGGGGGCAACACCTCCCCGCAGCTGTCGTGGAGCGGCGCCCCCGAGGGCACGCAGAGCTACGTCGTCACCTGCTTCGATCCCGACGCGCCGACACCGTCGGGCTTCTGGCACTGGGTGCTCGTCGACCTGCCCGCCGATGTCACCTCACTCGACACTGGTGCCGCCGCAGCAGCCTTGCCCGGCAAGGCTTTCCACGTGCGCAACGACGGAGGCCAGCAGGGCTTCATGGGGGCTGCGCCGCCGAAGGGCGACATGCCTCATCGCTACTTCTACGTCGTCCACGCCGTGTCCGAGCCGAGCCTGGGCGTCGACGACTCCGCGTCGCCTGCCGTGGTGTCCTTCAACCTCGCGTTCAAGACGCTGGCTCGCGCCGTCATCCACGGCACCTACCAGCACTGAGGCATTCGCAGCAGGACGTATGCCGGGTCAACCGCGGGGCGGCCCGGCTGCGGTCACGCGAAGCTGAAGTGGCCTGAGGTCGGGGCCCATCCGTCGGGCGGGTCCTCACCGACGCGACCGTCGACTGCCTCACGCAGCAGGTCGGCGTGTCCGGCGTGACGGGCGTACTCCTCGACGAAGTCGGAGACGAGGCGCCGCAGGTTCGCGTGCCGACCGTCGGGCATCGAGGCGTGGACGAGCTGGTCGAGACCCTGGTCTGCGAGAGCCGCCGTCAGCCGCTCGCGGGATCGCTGGACGGCGCTGTCGTAGAGGTCGTACAGCTCTTCGGGTGAGTCGTCGGCGGCCGATCCGAACTCCCAGTCGTTGCTGCCGTCCCAGCCCGTCGCGTCCCAGGGAGGTCCGATGGGTTCGCCGCGCATCTCGTGCGTGAACGTGTAGTCCTCGCAGGACGCGAGGTGCTTGAGGAGGCCTCCGAGCGTCAGGTTGGAGGCGCCGACGCGGGCCCGCAGGCCGTCCGCGTCCAGGCCGTCGGTCTTCCAACGGAAGGTGGCCCGCATCCGTTCGAGGGAGCCGACGAGCTGGTCGACGTCGTTGCCGGCGATCGGCGGCTCCCACGGGGTGGGGTTCGTCGTCTGCGATGTGCTCATGGGGGCCACGCTAGGGGCGGTTGCGGACGTTCCGCGTCCGGTTCGTCAGGCGCTCAGGAGCTCCGTGGACTCGAGGTGTCCACGCAGCTCCGCGAGGACGCGTCGCAGCAGCCGGCTGACCTGCATGGCGCTCAGGCCCATGGCCTGTGCGATCTCCGCCTGGGTCATGTCATGCGTGAACCGCAGCTCGAGAATGTGCTGGTCGCGTGCAGGGAGTCGCTTGAGGGCCGTCCGCACGAGAATGCCGTCGTCGAGCCCCGGGTCCGTCTGGTGCTCGGCACGCGCGTCGACGAGGTCGAGCACCGGTCGGCCCCCCTCCGTCGTCACCGCGTCGAGCGATGCCGGGCGAAGGTTGGTCGAGGCCACTTGCGCCTCCCTGACCTGCTCCAGCGTCAGGTCGAGCGCTGCGGCGAGGTCGGCCTGGGTGGGCTCGTGGCCGAGTGTCTGCTCGAGCTCCGTGCGGGCGCCCGTGACCAGCTGGCGACGCTCCTGCAAGCCGCGCGGGGGCCGCACGAGCCAGCCGTGGTCGCGGAAGTGACGGCGGAGCTCGCCGGTGATGGTGGGTGTGGCGTACGCACCGAACTCCGTCGGCTGCTCGAGGTCGAAGCGGCCGATCGCCTTGAGCAGGGCGAGGAAGGCGACCTGCTCGAGGTCGTCCCGGTCGAGCCCCTTGCCGGCATACCGGTGGGCGAGGGATCGGGCCAGCGGCATGTGCAGCCGGGTCACCGTCTCCAGGGCTGCGGACCGCTCGGTCTCGGAGGCCGAGGTGCGGTGCGTGGTGATGAGCTCGCGGGTCAGAGCGTCCTTGCGGGGTCCGCGGAAGGGGTCGGTCATGGCGTCTCCATCAGAGTGGTGGCGGCGCTTGCTTGACCGACGTCCTGACCCTAGACAAAGTCTCAACATTGCACAAGCCCTCGACATCTTTCGCGTCCTCGACCTGATCGATGAGGCGGTGTCGACACGCCTGCGCCGTCGGCGTCGGGGCTAGCCTGCTGGGATGAGCGAGAGCGACCATCGCGCCCCGAGGCGGCCTGCCTTCTTCAGCGAGGCGGCCCTCGAGGCGCACGGTCCCGCCTACGACCCGACCGAGCAGATCCACGTCGCCCACGAGACCGCGCTCGCGCTCGTCCACGCCGGACGGGCGGCGTCGGACCCGGCGGTGACGCAGAAGCTCGTGGCGCTCGTCGACGACATCGGGCTGTCGACGCTCGCCGAGCTGTGGTCGCAGCGCCCGGCCCGGTCGCTCCCTGGCGCGCTGTGGCGCCTCTACGTGCTGCGTGAATGGGTCAAGCGTGCCCCCGACGAGGCGAGTCGGGAGTATGCCGCCGGCATCCGTTTCACCGGTCCCAACCACGTCGTGGCCGGCGCTGCCGAGCCTCCGGGGCCGCAGGAGATGGGGCGGGTCATCGACGAGGTGCTGCGCGGTGTCTTCGAGGGTGACCTGGCTGTGGCCCTCGAGCGCGCGTCGGCCTTCTGCCGCGTCGTCTCGGCCGGGCGCGCCGACGTCTCGTCCGGTGACGAGGCTGCCGAGCGGGCCGCCAGCGTCCTCGTGATGGCTGAGGACCTCACCGTGTGCGCGCGGCTGTGGCGTGCGGACGCGCTCGAGTGAGCTCCACGCCGGGGCGGGCTGACGGCGAGTGCCAGAACCGGTGTCGTGGGATCTTTGGTGATCCGTTCGGACGCCTCTATCCTTGAACGCGCGTCGGGTCGCGGTAGCCCCGGGTCCCAAATCAAGCCGCTACGAGCGGCCCTGTGCCGAGAGGCGCTCCCGGCCCGACGCGACCTCGGCCCCACGGCATACGACACGTGGGGCGCGCCCACCTCGTCCGGGGCTTCGCTGCACGGATGACCAGCTGGACGCCTAGATTGGACCCATGATGCCCGACGATGAGCGGTCAGGTGACCTGCTCGATGTCGCACTCGCCGACGAGATCGAGCTCGTGAGCGACCTCGTCGTGGCCGCCTCGTCGAGCCCCCGTCATTTCACGCCCGAAGAGGTGGACGCGTTGCTCGGCATCTCGGGTGAGAAGATCTCAACAGCCCGTCCCTGCCACGGCCCCGGCCCGGTCAGCGCCGGCTCGGGGCAGTAGCAGCGGGCGAGCTCTCTCGTCGTCGCGTGTGGGGGTGAACGCCGGATTGATGCTCGGTTGCGTGGGAGTGACCGAGACGCCGTAGCATCGTCCCGGACCAGCCCTCGATCGACCGGAGCAGCCCCGTGGGTTTTCGCCTCACACCCCAGGACACCAGCTTTTTCACTCTCTTCACCTCCTCAGCCCAACTCCTCGTCGAGGCGACCCGCGAGCTGACCCGGTTCCTGGAGGTCGAGCCGTCGAAGCGGCAGGCCGTTGCCGACCGGCTCAAGGACCTCGAGCACGCCGCTGACGACGCGACGCACGAGCTCCTCAACAAGGTCAACAGCTCGTTCATCACCCCGTTCGACCGCGAGGACATCCACCACCTCGCTGCGTCCCTCGACGACTGCATGGACTACATCGAGGAGACCGCCGACCTCATCGTGCTCTACCGCATGGGTGAGATCCCCGACGGCCTCGCCGAGCAGTTCGAGATCCTCGCCCGGATGGCCGAGGTGACCGCCGAGGCCATGCCGCGGCTGCGGGCGATGAAGGACCTCAAGAGCTACTGGATCGAGATCAACCGTCTCGAGAACCAGGCCGACACTCTCCATCGCAAGATGGTCGCCGCTCTCTTCAACAACTCGCCGGACCCGGTCAACGTGATCAAGGTCAAGGCCATCGTCGACGGATTCGAGAACGCCGCCGACGCGTTCGAGAAGGTGGCCCACGTCGTCGAGGGCATTGCGGTCAAGGAGTCCTGACCCGCTGATGGACACGACCATCCCCCTCCTCGGGGTCGGTGCGGTCATCGCACTGGCCATGGGCTTCAACTACACCAACGGCTTCCACGACGCGGCCAACGCGATCGCGACCTCGGTCTCGACCCGGGCCCTGACACCCCGCGTGGCGCTCGCCATGGCGGCCGTCGCCAACCTCTTCGGGGCCTTCTTCGGCACCAAGGTGGCCCAGACCATCGGCTCCGGCATCATCGAGCAGCCGCAGGGCGTCAACGGTCTCTGGCTCGTCGCCGCAGCCCTGGTCGGCGCCATCGGCTGGAACCTGCTCACCTGGTGGCTCGGCCTCCCGTCGTCCTCCTCCCACGCCCTCATCGGTGGCCTCGCGGGCGCTGCCCTGGTCGCCGGTGTGACCGTGCAGTGGGGCGTCATCTGGGACAAGGTGGTCATCCCGATGATCATCTCGCCGGTCGTCGGGCTCGTGGTCGGCTACCTCGTGATGACCGCGATCTTCTGGGCCTTCCGCCGCGCCAACCCGAGTCGCGTGACGCGGGGCTTCCGTCTGGCGCAGACGGCATCGGCTGCCGCAATGGCCTTCGGCCACGGCCTGCAGGATGCCGGAAAGACGGCAGGCGTCGTCCTGCTCGCCCTCAACATCTCGGGCCTCCACAACAGCAACACCGTCCCGATCTGGGTTCTGCTGCTCTCGGCAGTCGTCATCTCCGCAGGTACGTATGCCGGTGGGTGGCGCATCATGCGCACGCTGGGTCGCCGGATCATCCACCTCACGCCCCCGCAGGGCTTCGCTGCCGAGACCACTGCTGCGTCGATCCTCTACGTGGCCGGCCTGGCGTTCGGTGCACCGATCTCGACGACGCACACCATCACGGCGTCCATCATGGGTGTCGGCGCGACGAAGCGTCTCTCGGCGGTCCGCTGGGGTGTCGCCAGCAACATCGTCGGCGCGTGGATCCTCACCTTCCCCGGCGCGGGCCTCGTCGCCATCGTCGCGTGGTACGCCACGTCGATCTTCCGCTGACCCCAGTCGGGTCAGCCGAAGCGGCCGGAGATGTAGTCCTCGGTGGCCCGCTCGGCGGGGTTGTTGAAGATGCGTGTCGTGTCGCCGATCTCGACGAGGCGTCCCGGCTCGCCGGTCGCCTTGAGGTTGAAGAAGGCCGTGCGGTCCGAGACCCGCGCTGCCTGCTGCATGTTGTGCGTGACGATGACGATCGTGAACTCGCTCTTGAGCTCGTTGATGAGGTCCTCGATCGCCAGCGTCGAGATCGGGTCGAGCGCCGAGCACGGCTCGTCCATGAGGAGCACCTGGGGCTGCACGGCGATGGCGCGCGCGATGCAGAGACGCTGCTGCTGACCACCGGAGAGGCCCGCGCCGGGCTTGCCGAGGCGGTCCTTGACCTCGGTCCACAGGTTCGCGCCGTGCAGTGACTGCTCGACGATGCCGTCGAGCGTCTTCTTGTTCTTCACGCCGTTGAGGCGCAGGCCTGCCGCGACGTTGTCGTAGATCGACATGGTCGGGAAGGGGTTGGGCCGCTGGAACACCATGCCGACCGTGCGGCGCACGGTCACGGGGTCCATCGAGCTGGCGTAGAGGTCCTGGTCGTCGAGCATCACCTTGCCCTCGACGCGGCCACCGGGGATCACCTCGTGCATCCGGTTCAGGGTGCGCAGGAAGGTCGACTTGCCGCAGCCGGACGGGCCGATGAAGGCCGTCACGGAGCGGGGCTCGACCGTCATCGAGACGCCCTCGACGGCCTTGAAGGAGCCGTAGTAGACGTTGAGGTCAGAGACGTCGATTCGCTTTGCCATCGTGAAGATTCGCTTTCTCTTACTTCTTGACCGAGCCGAAGTGCGCGATGACCCGGCCGATGAGGTTGAGCAGCAGGACGAGGATGATCAGGGTCAGGGCGGCGCCCCACATGCGCTCGGCTGCGGTCGCCAGGGCGAAGTCGCCACGGTCCTGGTTGATCATCATGGGAAGTGTCGGGAAGTTGCCGTGGAACAGGTCGCGCTGGAAGTTCTTCGTGTACGGCGCGAGGATCAGCAGCGGCGCCGTCTCACCCATGACCCGGGCGATGCCGAGCAGCACCCCGGTCACGATGCCGGAGAACGCGGTGCGCAGCACGATCTTGACGACGGTGACCCACTTCGGCACGCCGAGTGCGTAGGCCGCCTCCCGCAGCTCGTTGGGCACGAGCTTGAGCATCTCCTCGGTGGACCGCACGATGACGGGAATCATCAGCAGCACGAGCGCCAGCGCAGCGGCGAAGCCGGAGCGCTCGAAGCCGAAGGTTGTCACCCACACGGCGTAGATGAACAGGGCCGCGACGATAGAAGGCACACCGGAGAGGATGTCGACGGTGAAGCTGATCGTCCGGGCGAGCCGACCACGGCCGTACTCGACGAGGTAGACGGCGGTGAGGACGCCGATCGGCACCGCGATGAGCGCGGTGAAACCAACCATCTGGAGGGTGCCCTCGATGGCGTGGCGCGCGCCGCCGCCGAAGTCGTCGGAGTTGATGTTGCGCTGGTTGCCCGTCCACCACGTCGACGTCGTGAGCAGGTGGGCACCCTTGGCGATGACGGTGCCGAGGATCCACACGAGTGGGACCATCGCGAGCGCGAAGGCGGCCCACATGACGATCYTGGCCACCACGTCCTTGACGGCCCGGGCACGGTGGGGGTGGTTCATCTCGGACAGCACGTCGCCGCTCGAGCGCCCGCCCGGAGGCGTGGAGGGGCCTCCGGGCAGGACGCGGTCGTCGGGGAGGCGGCGGTCGGTAGCGGCGGTCATTCGGTGAAGGCCTTCCTGCGCTCGATGACGACGCGGGCGATGCTGTTGACGACGAAGGTCAGCACGAAGAGGACGAGGCCGGCCGCGATGTAGGCGCCCGTCTTGGTCGGGTTGCTGAACTCGGCAGCGTTGTTGGCGATCTTCGACGCGAAGGTCTCGCCGCCGTTGAAGAGCGACCACGTCCACGGGCTGCCGTCGGAGAGTGCTGACACGAGGAAGGTGACGGCGATCGTCTCGCCGAGCGCGCGACCGAGGGCGAGCATCGAGGCAGAGATGACGCCGGGGCGACCGAAGGGCAGCACCGCCGTGCGGATCATCTCCCACTGGGTGGCCCCGAGCGCGAGCGCGCCCTCCTTGTGGGCCGTCGGCGTCTGGTCGAAGACCTCGCGTGAGAGAGCGGTGACGATGGGAAGCACCATGATCGCGAGCACGATGCCGATGAAGCAGATCGTGCCGCCGCTGATGCCGGTGGGCGCAAAGAGCGGGAACCAGCCGAACGCGGTCTCGATCCAGCCCTGCACGGGCTTGAAGACCGGCGCGAAGGCGATGAGACCCCAGAGCCCGTAGACGATCGAGGGCACCGCGGCGAGGAGGTCGACGAGGCCAGCAGCCGGGCGGCGCATCCACGTCGGCGCGTACTGCGTGATGAAGAGCGCGACGGCTACGCCGACCGGGACAGCGAGCAGCATCGCGATGGTGGAAGCGGTCACCGTGGTCCACAGGAACTCGAGGATGCCGAAGGCCGGGTGGTCGCCACCGGGCGCCCAGACCCGGCTGGTGAAGAAGTTCGCCGAGTTGTCCATGAGGGCCGGCACGGCCTGCACGATGAGAAAGACCGCGATGAGGGTCACGAGGACGATGACGAAAACGCCGGACACCGTTGCCGCGCCGCCGAAGAGCCGGTCGCCGAGGCGACCCGTGGACGCCCGGTCGCCCTGCAGGGGCCTTTGGCCGTCCGGCCCGGGAGTCTGGTCCGCGGCGGACACGCCCGTCACTGTGGACACGTGGAGGCCCCTTCCTTCGGTTGCGTGGTACTGGCGCAGGGGCGGCCGCCGAATGTGGCGCCCGCCCCTGCGTTGTCGACCCGGTCCGATCGCTCCGACCCGGTCATGGGGAGCTTCAGGAGATCGCGTCGACCGCGGCCTGGACCTTGGTCGCGACCTCGGTCGGCAGCGGGGCGTACCCCTTGGACTCGAGGCCCTTCTGGACCTCGTCCGAGGCGAAGGTCTTGAGGAAGCTCTTGACCTTCTTGCCCGTCGCGGCGTCGGCGTACTTCGAGCACACGACCTCGTACGTCACGAGGACGATCGGGTAGGCCCCGGCCTCCTTGGTGGCGTAGTCGATCTTGAGCGCGAGATCGTTGCCCGTGCCGGTCTGCTCGGCCTTTGCGATCGTCTTGCCCGCCGAGGCGGCGGTCAGCTCGACCGGGCCGGAGCCGGTGTCGATCTGGGCCATCGGGAGCTGGTTCTGCTGGGCGTAGGAGAGCTCGACGTACGTGATGCCGCCGTCCTGACCCTTCGTCGCGGTGGCGACACCGGCCGACTTCTCCTTGCCCTCGCCCTTGCCGGTCCACTTCTTGCCGGTCTCGTAGGACCAGGCGTCGGGGGCGGCGGCCTTGAGGTACTTCGTGAAGTTCTCGGTCGTGCCCGACTCGTCGGAGCGGAAGAAGACCTTGATCGGCGTGGCAGGAAGGGTGACGCCCTTGTTGAGCGCGGCGATGGCAGGGTCGTTCCAGGTGGTGATCTTGCCGTCGAAGATCTTCGCCGCGACCTCGGCGTTGAGCACGAGCTTGTCGACGCCCTTGACGTTGTAGGCGATCGCGATGGGACCCGTGACCATGGGCAGGTTCCAGGCGTCGGAGCCACAGGCGGCCTTGGCGTCCTGGGCCTCGACCTTGCCGTCCTTGGGCGTGGTCTTGAGCGAGGAGTCCGAGCCGGCGAAGTCGACCTGCTTGGCGATGAACTGCTTGATGCCGGCGCCGGAGCCCGTGGGCTGGTAGTCGATGTTGGCGTCGGCGCACTTCGACTGGTAGGCCTTGATGGCCTCGTCGATGGCGTTCTTCTGGGCCGAGGAGCCCTCGGCCTTGAGGTCTCCGGTGAAGCAGTCGCCGGCGGCCGTCGAGCCCGCTCCGGTGGAGCCCGCGCCGGGCGCGGCGCCGTTGTTCTCGGACGCGCAGGCCGAGAGCGCGAGAGCGCCGGACAGGGCGATGACGCCGAGAGCGCTGAAACGCGAAACAGACACGAGTGTGATCCCTCTCGATGGGGTGTTCAGGTGGTCGTTCGGTCAGGTCCGAGCGACGGTGCTGGATGGTGATCCACGGCGAACATAAGTGCGCCGGGTGACCACTGGTCCACGTGCGGTTAACGCAGGGTGAACGAGGGGCGACATCTTGGGGTGCAGGGCCATCTGGGGGTGCGTCAGAGACCGGGACCGGCCCACCATGAAGGGTTCGGACGGGACTGGGACGGGACTGGGACGGGACGGAGCGTGCCGAGGACCGTCCGGACGTCAGGTGTCGATGCGCTCGACGTCGACGACGCGCGCGTCCTCGCCCCGCCCCACGAGGTGGCAGACGAGCACCTCGCCCTTGCGCATCGACTCGTCCGCGGCAGCGCGCAGGTGCTCGGCCACGATCCCGCCGCGCTCGGGGGACTGCGCGACGCGGGTGTGCAGGATCCCGAGGAGGGTCGGGAGCACCGGACCGTGGCTGCACACGGCGGCGGGGTCGCCGCGCTCGAGCAGGCGCCGCACCTGGGCGACGGCCCCCTCCTCACTCTTGGCGAAGCCCTCCTCCGACAGGGCGTCGCGGGTGCGCAGCCGCAGTCCGCGCGCGGCGGCATACTGCTCGACGGTGGCGACGCAGCGGGTCGAGGACGAGGAGACGACACGCTTCACGCCGTAGGCGCCGAGCACCCCCGTGACCGTGGTCGCCTGGGCGCGGCCGACGGCATCCAGCGGTCGCCGCCGGTCGTCGCTGCTCCACTTGCCGCGCGGGACCGCCTTGGCGTGGCGGACGAACGCGATGGGCCACGTGCGCAGCTCGTCCCCCCGGTCGGCCCGGACGAGCGCGAGCAGCTGCTCCCGGTCCCGGGCATAGTCGAGACGGTCGTGTGCCGTGCGGACGTCGACCCAGGCGACCTCGTCGATCTCGTGCTCGAGCGTGCCGGTGCCGCCGGTCACGCGGGCAGACCAGTAGTGCACCTGCTTGGTGGCCGGACCTCCGGTCGCGTCGAGCACGGGATACTCCGCCGACGGAAGTGGCACCCCGAGGCGCACGACGAGCCCGGTCTCCTCGAGGGTCTCGCGGGTCGCGGCCACGCACGCGTGCTCGCCGGGGTCGAGCTTGCCCTTGGCCCAGGACCAGTCGTCGTACTTCGGCCGGTGCACGAGGGCGACCTCCAGGCGTCCGTCGCGACGCCGCCAGGGCAGCGTGCCGGCGGCGGGGATCACTGAGGCCACGCGCGCCAGTCTGCCCGATGCCGGCCTCGTCGGCCCAGCGACGGTCGCAACCGGGACGTGTGCCGACCTGCGGTCAGCGACGTCGCGCCTTGCGGCGCCGTCTGTCGTGGCGCTCGATGAGCTTCTCCTGCAGGTCGTCGAGCGGTTCGCCGGAGTCGGACAGGTGGTGGCGCACCCAGCGGCCGTCCGAGCCGAGGTCCCAGCGCGACGTCGTCTCCGCGAAGGCGAGGTCGATGAGGTCCGCGAGCTCGACGAGGTGGCTGGGCTCGGCGATCCGCACGAGCGCCTCGACCCGGCGGTCGAGGTTGCGGTGCATCATGTCGGCGCTGCCGATGTAGACCTGCGGTTCGCCGCCGTGGTCGAACCAGAACACCCGGGAGTGCTCGAGGAAACGTCCGAGGACGGAGCGGACCCGGATGTTCTCGGAGAGGCCCTCGACGCCGGGCCGGAGCGCGCAGATGCCGCGCACCCAGATGTCGACACGGACGCCGGCGATGCTGGCCCGGTAGAGCGCGTCGATGAGGGCCTCGTCGACGATCGAGTTGGCCTTGATGACGATGCGTCCGGACGGCGCGCCCTCGCGGCGCGAGGCGTGGAGGTCGATCTCCTCGTCGACGAGGTCGATCAGGCCCGATCGCACGGACCGTGGCGCGACGAGGAGCCGCTTGAACTTGCTGCGCGGTGCGAAGCCCGAGAGGAGGTTGAAGAGCCGCGACAGGTCCTCGCCGACCTGCGGGTCGGTCGTGAACAGGCCGAAGTCCTCGTAGACGCGGGCCGTCTTGGGGTTGTAGTTGCCGGTGCCGATGTGGCAGTAGCGCACGAGGCCCTCGGACTCCTGGCGCACGACGAGGCACAGCTTGGCGTGGGTCTTGAGGCCGACGACGCCGTAGACGACGTGGACGCCCGCCTCCTCGAGCTGGCGGGCCCACGAGATGTTGTTGACCTCGTCGAAGCGCGCCTTGATCTCGACGACGGCGAGCACCTGCTTGCCTGCCTCGGCGGCGTCGATGAGGGCGTCGATGATCGGCGAGTCGCCCGACGTGCGGTAGAGCGTCTGCTTGATCGCGAGCACCTTCGGGTCGCCTGCCGCCTGCTCGATGAAGGCCTGCACCGAGGTCGAGAACGAGTTGTACGGGTGCTGGACGAGGACGTCCTTCTGACGCACCGCCGTGAGCAGGTCGATGGCCTTGGAGCTCTCGGTCGGGGCGAAGTCCRGGTGGGTGCGCGGGAAGAACTTCGGGAACTCGAGGTCGCTGCGGTCGACGTCGGCGATGGTGAACAGGCCGCGCAGGTCGAGCGGGGTGGGCAGGCGGTAGATCTCACGGTCGCTGATCTGCAGCTCGCGGGCCAGCATGTCGAGCACCTTGGGATCGATGTCCTCCTCGACCTCGAGCCGGATCGGCGGGCCGAAACGGCGTCGGGTCAGCTCCTTCTCCAGGGCGGTGAGGAGGTTCTCGGCGTCGTCCTCCTCGACCTCGAGGTCCTCGTTGCGCGTGACGCGGAAGGAGAAGTGCTCCTGCACGAGCATCCCGGGGAAGAGCTGGTCGAGGTGGCTCGCGATGACGTCCTCGAGCGGGACGAAGCGCTTGCGCTCGACCTCGGCGTCGACGTCCTCCTCGACGAGGATGAAGCGGGGGAGGCTCGGCGGCACCTTGACCCGGGCGAAGTGCTCGGTGCCCGTCTTCGGGTTCTGCAGCAGCACGGCGAGGTTGAGCGACAGGCCGGAGATGTAGGGGAAGGGGTGGGCGGGGTCGACCGCGAGGGGGGTGAGCACCGGGAAGACGCGGTCGGCGAAGAAGAAGTGGAGCGGTTCGCGGTCGTCCTCGTCGAGGTCGTCCCAGCGCACGACGCTGATGCCCTCGTCCTCGAGCGACGGGCGCACGTCGTGCTGGAAGACACTGGCGTGCTGCTGCATCAGCTCGTGCGCGAGGCGGGCGATGCGCTCGATCAGCTCGCGGGGCTCCAGTCCGGCCGCGGTGCGGACCGCCAGGCCGGTCGCGATGCGCCGTTTGAGCCCGGCGACCCGGACCATGAAGTACTCGTCGAGGTTGTTGGCGAAGATGGCGAGGAAGCGGGTGCGCTCGAGGAGCGGCACGGCCGGGTCCATCGCGAGCTGCAGCACCCGCTCGTTGAACTGCAGCCACGACAGCTCGCGCTCGAGGTAGCGATCGGCGGGCAGCTCGTCCTCGTCGCCCTGCCCACCGGCACCGACGAAGCGCCCGTTGGGTGCCCGTGGGGGTGTGCGCCGGGTCGGGACGGTGCTGGTGAACGAGCTGACCTCTGCCGCCTCGCTCGTCGGCTCCTCGGCTGCGGCGTCACGGGCCCCCACCGCCTGGGTGTCCTGCTGGTCGAGGTCGGGGGTGGTGAGGCTGCCGGTGCTCATGCGTCCATCGTGGCACCGAACGGTGATCCGAGGGTCAACTCGTCTCAGCCGGGGGCGGCGGAGACGAGCGGTCACCCGCTTCCGTCCGGGCGAACTGCCGGTGCACCTCGACGTCGACGAACCCCAGGGCGGCATAGGTGCGCACGGCGGCGACGTTGTCCTGGTCGACGTAGAGCACGACCCTGTCCAGGCCGAGGGAGCGCAGGTGGTCCAGGCCCAGCACGGTGACCGCGCGGCCGAGTCCCTGACCCTGCCGGTCCGGCGAGACCGCCACGACGTACACCTCGCCGACGTCCCCGCCCGGTGGGTCGACCTTCGTCCAGTGCGAGGCCGCGAGGACGTCCGGGTCCTGCGCCTCGACGACGAGGATCAGACCCGCCGGGTCCCACCAGGGCTCGGCCATCCGCTGGTCGAGGTCGGTCCGGCGCATGGACCCCTGCTCCGGGTGGTGCGCGAACGCCGCGGCATTGAGGGCCAGCCACGCGTCCTCGTCTCGTCCGGGCTCGAAGGAGCGGACGGCATACCTCGGGTCGAGCGAGGCCGGCGGCCACGGTGGTCCGTCGCGGAGGGAGCGACCCATGACGTGGAGCGAGCGCACGGCCACGAGGCCGTTGGCGCGGGCGAAGGCGGCGGCCTCGTCTGCTGCCCGACCCGTCGCGTGGCTCCAGACGCGTATGCCGTGGGGCAGGCACGCGAGCAGCGCGGTGCCCACGCCTGACCGCCGGGCCACGGGCGCCACGACGAGCTCCCCCGAGGGCGGGCCCTCGCCCGTGCGCGACTGCGCGTAGCCGACCAGCAGTCCCTCGGCGTCCGTCGCGAGCAGGTGGTCCACCCCGTCGTGCTCGCGGGCACGCACGGACAGGCGGAACTGCTCCGACAGTGGCTCCGCCCCGTCGGCGGCCGCGGCATCCGCAGCGAGCACGAGGACGCTTGCCGACTCGTCGGGAGTGAGGGGGTGCGTGGCATCGCGCAGGGCGACGGTCGGGCGCGGCATACCGCGATTCCACCACAGGGACGCGCGGGGTCTCGCCTGTCGCCGGTCCCGGCTAGGGTCCGGTCAGGGCTCGGGGCCCTGCACTGCAGCTCACAAACATTGTCAATCGGCAAGCCCCTCCGGCGACCCTCCGGGCACTAGCCTCCGTGGGTGCCGATGGGCACGCGACTCACACCTGATCAAGGGAGACACATGTCCCGTACCACCCGCCGCATCACGGGCGTCGCCGTCGCAGGAATCTGCGCCGCGGCCCTCGCGGCACCCGCCCTCGCGGCACCCACCGCGGGGCCCGACACCGGCAAGGCGCCCGGCAAGACGCAGTTCCCGATCCAGATCCTGTCGTTCAACGACTTCCACGGGAACCTCGAGCCGCCGCAGGGCTCGAGCGGCAAGATCCAGACCGGACCCAAGAGCACCGACACGACCGTCGTCGGCGGCGTCGAGTACCTCGCGACGCACCTCAAGGAGGCGCGCGTCGGTCACCCCGACACGGTCACCGTCGCCGCCGGCGACATGGTCGGCGCTTCCCCGCTGCTGTCAGCCGCCTTCCACGACGAGCCGACCGTCGAGGCGCTCAACACGCTCGGCCTCGACATCACGGCCGTGGGCAACCACGAGTTCGACGAGGGCTACAAAGAGCTCCAGCGGCTCCAGCACGGTGGCTGCATCGACGACGGCCCCGACGGCCTCAACAACCAGAACTCCTGCGCGGCCGGCACCTTCACCGGCGCGAAGTTCCAGTACCTCGCCGCCAACGTCGTCGAGAAGGCCTCCGGCGAGACGATCCTGCCGCCCTACGCCATCAAGACGTTCAACGGTGCCAAGGTCGGCTTCATCGGCATGACCCTCAAGGACACGCCGTCCATCGTCACGGCGTCCGGGGTCGCAGGCCTCGAGTTCACCGACGAAGTCAAGACCGCCAACGCTCTCGTGCCCGTGCTCAAGGCGCAGGGTGTCAACGCCATCGTCGTGCTCATCCACCAGGGCGGCAACGTTCCGGCGTCCACGCCGTACGACTACACCTGCCAGGGCGGCGGGACCCTCTCGGCCGACTCGCCGATCATCCCGGTCGCCAAGGGTCTCGACCCGGCCATCGACATGATCATCTCGGGCCACACTCACCAGCCGTACATCTGCAATCTGCCCGACCCCAACGGTCAGCCGCGGCTCATCACCTCGGCCTCCTCGTTCGGTCGTCTGTTCAACGAGACGGACGTGACCTACGACCGTCGCACGAGCGACATCGTGCGTCCGACGACCGCGGACTCGCGCAACCTGCTCGTGACCCAGACCGTGGCCAAGGACCCTGCCGAGACGGCGCTCATCGCGACGTACTCCAAGCTCGTCAAGGCCATCGCCGACAAGGTGCTCGGGCAAATCGTCGGGGCCTCGGTCAGCAAGGCCCAGAACGCCGCGGGCGAGTCGCCGCTCGGTGATCTCATCGCCGACGCTCAGCTGGCCGACCCGTCCGTCGTGACCGGGGGCAAGACGCCCGTCGTCGCCTTCATGAACCCGGGCGGCATCCGTTCCGACCTGGTGGCCGACGCGAACGGCAACGTCACGTACCAGTCGGCCTTCACGGTGCAGCCGTTCAACAACTACCTCGTGTCGATGGACATCACGGGGCAGGGCATCTACGACCTGCTCAATCAGCAGTTCAGTGGTGCCAACAGCGCGAGCAGCCCGAAGGTGCTCCAGGTCAGCGCCGGCTTCACCTACAGCTACACCCAGCTCGGCAAGGGCACGCCGAACGTGCCCACCGACGACACGGCGACCGTCGACGACGGCTCGGTCAAGATCAACGGCGTGCCGGTCGACAAGGCCGCCACCTACCGGATCGTCACCAACAACTTCCTCTCCGATGGTGGCGACGGCTTCCCGGCCTTCAAGGCGGGCACCGCGAAGTACTTCGGCGGCCTCGACATCGACGGCTTCGCGGCCTACCTCACGGCTCACTCGCCGTACACGCCGCTGGTCCCGAGCCGCATCACGAAGGTCCTGGTGCCGTAGTCCCAGCACCAACCCAGCTGCCCGTATGCCGTCGAGCCCGCTCGATGGCATACGGGCATCGCTGCGTCCCGGGCGTCCGGGCGTCCGGGCGTCCGGGCGGGTCAGGGCGCGTCGGCGGTCTCGGGAGCCCGGGTCTCGGCGCGGTCGGGCACGAGGCGGTAGCCGACGTTGCGGACGGTGCCGATGAGCGTCTCGTGGTCGGGGCCGAGCTTGGCCCGCAGTCGACGCACGTGGACGTCGACGGTGCGCGTGCCGCCGTAGTAGTCGTAGCCCCACACCTCCTGGAGCAGCTGGGCGCGGGTGAAGACCCGGCCCGGGTGCTGCGCGAGGTACTTGATGAGCTCGAACTCCTTGTAGGTCAGGTCGAGCGCGTGGCCCCGGAACCTCGCGGAGTACGACGCCTCGTCGATGACGAGCTCGCCCGAGGTGATCGGCAGGTCGAGGCCGGCGTCGTCGTCCTGTCCCCGGGTCATGGCCAGACGCAGCCGTGCGTCGACCTCGGCGGGCCCGGCGGTGTCGAGAAGGACGTCGTCCAGCCCCCACTCGGACGTGAGGCCAGCGAGGCCGCCCTCGGTGAGGACGGCCAGCAGGGGAGTGCCGATCCCGGTCGTGCGCAGCACCCGGCACAGGGAGCGGGCACTCGCCAGCTCCCGTCGCGCATCGACGACGACGACGTCGCAGTCGGGCGAGTCGACGAGGGCCGTTGCCTCGGCCGGCAGGACACGCACCGTGTGGCTCAGCAGCCCGAGGGCAGGCAGCACCTCGGCGCTCGGGGCGAGCGCGTTGGTGAGCAGCAGCAGGCGGGCCATCTCATGCAGGATAGGCGAGACTGGTCAGGTGCGAACCAGACCGCATCAACGATGAGACGGAGTGAGATGGCCCCGAGTGCACCCGAGTCGCGTACGGCCTCACCGGCCGCACCGACGGCCGCCGCAGCCCCGGACACCGCCGCTCCAGCCGCTCCTGCCCCGACCGTCACAGTGCGCTACTGGGCGGCAGCCCGGGCCGCGGCGGGTACCGACATGGAGACGCGGAAGGGAGCCAGCGTGGGCGAGGTCGTCGACGCGGCGGTCGCCGCGCACCCGGAGCTCGCGCGCGTCGCGGCGGTGGCGAGCTTCCTGCTCGACGGGCGCGCCGTGCGACGCGAGGAGCCGGTGCCCGACGGTGGCACGGTCGAGGTGCTGCCGCCCTTCGCCGGGGGGTGATGCACAATGGCCCCCGTGCCTGAGGACAACGCGGCCCTGCGCGAGCCCGGCCCCGAGCGCTCCGACGCCTCGGGTGCGCCGGGGACGCCGGGGACGCCGGGGGCCGCAAGGCCGCACCAGGAACCGCTCTCGCCCGTGGGCGCCGCCCGCATCCGCTGGGGCAGCATCGTCTCGGCTCTCGTGGCTGCGGTGGTCCTGCTCGTCGCCCAGGACTCCGGGTATGCCGCCACGCTGGGTGTGACGCTCGTGCTCGCCCTCGCGCTCGTCTGGGGGTGGCCGCGGATCACCGGCTCGTGGACGCCGGCGGCGACGACCGTCGTGCTCGGCGTCGCCTCCGTGGCCATCGTGCTGAGCGCCTTGCGCGAGGACCTCCTGTGGATGCCTGCTGCCGTGGCGTTCGGCATCGTCCTCGCGTTCGTCGGGCAGCTCGTCCGGCGGACGGGCCGCGAGGGCCTCGTCCTCACGCTGCTCTCGTCGTTCGGCGGGCTGGCCGTCATCGCATCGGGTACGACGGCGGTCGTCGCCGCCGACACCGACCGTGGTCAGGCCCTCGCCGTGGTGGCCATGACCGCGGTCGCAGCTGCCGTCGTCGCAGACCTGCTCTCGGGAGTTCGGGTCGCGGCGCCCCTGCTCGGCTTCGTCGCGCTCGCGGCCGGGATGCTCGCCGCGGTCGTCGCCGCGTCACGCTTCGCCGACGTGGGCACGCTCGAGGCGCTCGGCATCGGTGCCGTGGTCGGCACGGCGTCGTGGTCCTTCCGGCGGGTCCTCGCGGTGGAGCCGGCCGTGCCGACCGTCCGCGGACAGGTCAGCGCCGGCGTCGGCTCGGTGCTCGTGGTCGGCGCCGTCGTGCACCTCTTCTCCGTCCTCACCTGACCCCGTCGCCCCCTGCACCACTGCCCCCCGCCCCCTCGCCTCAACCGTCGAGAGGCCACGTCTTGCCGCCTCCCGCAGGTCGAGAGGCCACGCTTCGCGGGGATGCTCAGTAGACGAGGGCCTGCGCGCCCTCGGCCATGACCTCCTCGACGAAGACCGCGGCTCCCTTGATGACCGCACCGTCGACGAGCTGGTCCTCGGTCAGGTCCCGCCGCGCCGCGCACTGCGTGCACACGGTGAGCCGGCCACCCGCGAGCACCGCGTCGCGCAGCTCGACGAGCGGGGCGGCATACGGCAGCTCGAACCCCTCGGCCCGGCCCGGGACTGCCATCCACGTCGACTCCCCGGTCAGCCAGAGCGAGACGCCGACGCCGCTGGCGACGGCCGTCGCGGCGACCGTGAAGGCCTGCGAGAGGCGCTCCGGGGCTTCGATGCCGGTGGTGACCTTGATGACGAGCGAGCGTGCGGGGGTGTCCATGGCCTCAGGCTACGATCGGGCGCATGTTCAACCTCGACCAGGACATCCCCGAGCCGCTGCGACCCCTCGCGTGGCTCATCGGACGCTGGGAGGGCGCCGGTGTCGTGGGCTATCCCACGATCGAGTCCGCGCACTTCGGCCAGGAGGTCGAGGTCACGCACGACGGACGCGGCTTCCTCAAGTGGGAGAGCCGAGCCTGGATCCTCGACTCCGAGAACGGGGCCAAGGTGCGTCCGGCCGCGGTCGAGTCGGGGTTCTGGCGCCCGCTGGAGAACGGTGAGGTCGAGCTGCTGCTCGCGCACCCGACCGGCATTCTCGAGCTCTACTACGGCAAGATCGAGCCGGCCAAGATCCAGCTCAAGACCGACGGCGTCCTGCGGGCACCGGGGGCGAAGGAGTACAACGCCGCGACCCGCATGTACGGTCTCGTCGAGTCCCAGCTGATGTGGGTCATGGACATGGCCGCGGTCGGCCAGGAGCTCCAGAGCCACGTGTCCGCCACGCTCAAGCGCGTGGAATGAGGCGTATGCCGTGAGCGTTCCACCGGACATGAGCGACGTGGAGCTGCCGACCCGATCGACGAGGAGCCCCCTGCTGTCCCGGCCGGGCGCCGTGGCGGGCGAAGGCCTTGAAGCGGCCGTCGCGCTGCACTACGGCGACCCGATGCGCGAGCAGCGCCTCCTCGAGGAGGGCCTTGCGGTCGTCGACCTCTCGCACCGCGACGTCGTGACTGTCACCGGACCCGACCGGCTCAGTTGGCTCCACTCGCTGACGACCCAGCACCTCCTCGGCCTCGAGCCGCGACAGTCCCGAGAGGCCCTGGTCCTGACTCCCAAGGGCCATGTCGAGCACTCGCTGCACCTCGTCGACGACGGCGAGACCACGTGGATCACCACCGAGCCGGGTGCCGGGCAGGCGCTCGCCGGCTGGCTCGACAAGATGCGCTTCATGCTGCGGGTCGAGGTCGCTCTCGTCACCGACGACTGGGCGGTTCTCGGCGAGCCGCACGCCAGCGAGTCCGTCGAGGGTGAGCCCCTGGCCTGGCGCGACCCCTGGCCCGACCTCGTCGGCGACACCGCGGCATACGGCCCGGTCGACGAGCACCCGGGCACCGAGCGAGCTTGGCGCGAGGTGATCGTGCCACGCGCCGATCTCGTTGCGGCAGTGGGCGATCGGCCGCTCGCCGGACTCTGGGCAGCCGAGGCGCTGCGCATCGCCGCGTGGCGTCCACGACTGGGGCTCGAGACCGACCACCGCACCATCGTCCAGGAGGTCGACTGGCTGCGCACGGCCGTGCACCTGCACAAGGGCTGCTATCGCGGGCAGGAGACGGTCGCGCGCGTCCACAACCTCGGAAGGCCGCCCCGTCGTCTGGTCTTCCTCCACCTCGACGGGTCGGGCCATGTCCTGCCGGCGCAGGGGAGCGAGGTTCGGGCCGGTGACCGCGTCGTCGGGCACGTGACGTCGGTCGCGCGGCACCACGTCGACGGCCCCATCGCCCTCGCGGTCATCAAGCGCAACACCGACCCGACCCTCGAGCTGCTCGTCGACGACCTCGCGGCCGCCCAGACGACGATCGTCGCTCCGTGACCTGAGACGGCGTCCGGCGCTGGCAGGATGAGCGCCATGAGCGCCTTGAGCACTGCACGCAGCGTCGCGAGCACCCTGATCACCGTCGCGCCGACCGGCGCCGAGACCGCCAAGGCGGGCGTCCCGGCGCTGCCGACGACGCCTGAGGAGCTCGTCGAGACTGCCGTCGCGTGCGAGCGAGCGGGTGCCGCCCTCATCCACATCCACGTGCGCGACCGCGAGCACCAGCCGACGCTGGACCCGACCCTGCTCAAGGAGGCCGTCGACGGGGTGCGTGAGGCCACCGACCTCGTCGTCCAGCTCTCGACCGGCGGGGCCGTCACCGACCCGCTCGACAAGCGCCTCACCGTCCTCGACGCGGACCCCGACTCGTGCTCCCTCACGTGCGGGACGACGAACTTCGGCGACGGCGTCTTCCTCAACCCGTGGGGCTTCATGGTCGATCTCTATCGGCAGGCGCAGGAGCGCGAGGTCGTGCCGGAGTTCGAGCTGTTCGAGCTCGGTCACGTGCACGCCCTGCGCCGACTCATCGACGAGTGCGGCCTGCCCTACGGCGGCAGGGTCCACGTCGACTTCGTCACCGGGGTGCCGGGCGCCATGCCGGGCACGCCGCAGGCACTCCTCGCCGGCGTCGCGATGTTGCCGCCCGAGGTGACGAGCTGGTCGGCCACCGGCATCGGCCGCGCCCACCTGCCGATCGTTGCTGCGGCTCTCTCGGCCGGCGGTCATCTGCGCGTCGGCATGGAGGACAACCTGATGTATGCCAGGGGCCGGCCGGTCGAGCACAACAGCGAGCTCGTGGCCCGCGCAGCCGACCTCGCGACGGTGATGCAGCGCCCGCCGATGTCGACGACCGAGGCGCGCGAGGCGCTTGCGATCAAGGACCGCCGCACCCGCTGACCCGCTCGAGCGACGCGCGTTGGGAAGTGAGCACTCGACAGGACCCGCCCGGTCGAGTGCTCACTTTCGTATGCGCATCACCCCCGGTCGAGTGCTCACTTTCCTGCGCGCCCTGGAGGCGGTGTGGGACGTCTCACGCTGCCCGGAGTTTGCATTTTGCTTGCTGCAGTTAGCACAATGGAGGCATGAGCAAGCTTCCGCTTCCCGACCTCGGGGCCTACTTGCGCGAACAGCGCGAGAGCGCCCAGCTGTCGCTGCGCCAGCTCGCTGAGATGGCCGGAGTCTCCAACCCCTACCTGTCGCAGATCGAACGTGGGCTCAAGCGGCCCAGCGCCGAGATCCTGCAGCAGATCGCCAAGGGCTTGCAGGTGTCGGCCGAGTCGCTCTACGTCCAGGCCGGCATCCTCGACGAGCGGGTCACCGACAGTGACCCTGCTGCCGCCCCGGACGTCCTCTCCGCCATCGCCGCCGACCCGGTCCTCAGTGACCGTCAGCGCGCGGTGCTCGTCGACATCTACCTGTCGTTCGTCGGCACCGACGAGCCGGCAGCCGCCACGACACCGCGCAGTCCACGCGCCCGGCGAAGCACGCACCCGCCGGCTGGTGCATCCCGCCGGCGTCCGTCGCGCAGCACGACTGCTGCCGCGGCCCCCGAGCTCAACGAGAAGGAGAACTGAGATGGCACTCCCCAAGAAGATCACCCAGACCGTGAAGGACGCCCAGAAGCAGGCCGAGGCCGCCGTCGCCGACGTGCGCGGCCAGCTCGTCCAGGTCGAGGGCCGCATGCCCGACGTCCAGGTCGACGCGACGCCGTTCTACGCCGTCGTCGGCGCCGCGAACATCGCGATCGACACGGTCCGCACCGCGGGTGAGCAGCTCGAGGTCGCCCGTCGACAGGCCAAGGGCGCCGACCTGCGCAAGGGTGCCAAGAAGGAGGCGAACCAGCTGCAGAAGGACCTCCAGAAGCGCATCGCCGACCTCCAGAACCGCACCACCGAGCTCCAGAAGCTCGCGACGACGTATGCCGAGCGCTTCGTCACGCAGGCCCAGGACCTCCCGGCCCGCGTCCTCAACGAGGGCCTCGTCATCGCGAGCAACGCCAAGGACCAGTACGACGCCGCCGCGGCCCGCGGCGAGAAGGTCGTCACCGACCTGCGCGCTCAGGGCGAGCGCACCGCGTTCGACCTCAGCGAGCGCGGCACCGCCACGATGACCCGTGGTCGTCGCGTCGCCGGCACCGCCGTGACCGAGGGCGAGAAGGTCGCCAAGAGCCTCATGGACGTCGTCGCCAGGGACGCCTCGAAGATCGGCTCGCAGGTGGGGGCCTCGGTCGACGCCGTCGAGGCCGCAGCCGCTCCCGTGCCCGCCCAGCGCACCGCCGCCCACCAGCAGGCGATCCGCAGCTCGGCGGCGCAGAAGGCCGCCGCCACGCGCAAGGACAACGAGGTCGAGGCCAGGACGACCCGCAAGGTCGCCGCCCGCAGCTCGGCCACGACCGACGAC
>NZ_JBFULD010000010.1:0-31326 GCF_056400505.1 Terrabacter sp. P5_B1 | reverse complement strand
GCGCCTCGAGCCGTTCGGCGAGGCGCGCCGCGGTGTCGCGGAGGTCGGTGGCGTGGTCGTCGGCCGCCCGGCGGGCCCCGCGCTCGATGTCGGCGTCCCGTGACGCGACGTCGTCGTACATCGTGTCGGGGCTGCCCGTCAGGGCCACGTCGCACACGCGGACGAGGGCGTCGGCGTTGCGGGCAAGGTGCGACAGGACGTGGCCACGGGACCAGCCCTGGCACAGGGACGGCGCGAGGACGGCGTCGTTGCGGAACGACGCCGCCGTCGAGACCAGGCGGTCCGTCTCGGCGGCGACCAGCTCGGGTGTCACGTCAGCGTGCCGCATGCGTCGCCTCTCTCGTCTCCACCTTCGCCGCCTTGGCCAGCGCCAGCGCGGCGCCGACCAGCGTCAGGTGCGAGAAGGCCTGGGGGAAGTTGCCCACCATGCGCTTCCCGATCGGGTCGTACTCCTCGGACAGGAGTCCGACGTCGTTGGCCAGGCCCACGAGCCGGTCCATCAGCTCCGTGGCCTGCGTCGTCATACCCGCTCGCGCGTACGCCGTCACGAGCCAGAAGGAACACGCGAGGAAGGGGTGCTCGTCACCCGCGAGGCCGTCGACGCCCGTGTCGGTCCGGTAGCGCATGACCAGCCCCCCGCGCATCAGGTCGGCCTCGACCGCGGCGATGGTGCCGAGCATCCGCGGGTCGTCACCGTCGACGAGGCCGATCGACGACAGCGTCAGCAGCGACGCGTCGACCTCGGTGGTGTCGTAGTGCTGGACGAAGGTGTTCCGCCGGGCGTCGAACCCCTTCGTCAGGACCTCGTCGCGCACCTGGTCGCGCAACTCCCGCCACTGCTCGACCGGGCCGTCGAGACCGTGCTGCTCCACGGCCCGGACGGCGCGGTCGAAGGCCGCCCACACCATGGCGCGCGAGTGGGTGAAGTGCCGCTTCGGGCCACGGATCTCCCACAGGCCGTTGTCGGCCTCCTCCCAGTGCTCGGTGAGGTGGTTGATGAGGGACCGCTGGAGGTGCCACGAGTCGGCGGTCTCCTCGAGCCCGCGCGCCCGCGCGTGGTCCAGCGAGATGAGGACCTCGCCGAGCACGTCGGTCTGTCGCTGGTCGACGGCGGCGTTGCCGACGCGCACGGGGCGCGACGCGGCATACCCCGGCAGGTGCTCGAGCACGCGTTCCGGGAGGTCGCGTCCACCGTCGACGCGGTACATGATCTGCATGTCCTCCGGATCGCCGGCGACGGCCCGCAGCAGCCAGTCGCGCCACAGCGCGGTCTCGTCGAGGTAGCCGCAGCCGAGGAGCGCCTCGAGCGTCAGCGCGGCGTCGCGCAGCCAGCAGAAGCGGTAGTCCCAGTTGCGCTCGCCGCCGAACTCCTCGGGGAGGGAGGTCGTCGGCGCCGCGACGATGCCGCCGGTCCGCTGGTGGGTCAGACCGCGAAGGACGAGGAGCGAGCGCGTCACGGCCTCGGCGTACGGGCCCACGTAGTCGCTGTGGGCGGCGTACACCTCGCTCCGCGCGATCGTCTCGCGGATGCGGGCCCGGACCCGCAGCGGCGGAGGGATGGCGTCGTGGCTGCGGAACCACGTCGTCGAGAAGGTGAGGATCTGGCCGGCCGTGACGTCGAACTCGTCGACGTGGTGGCCGTCCCTGGCGTGGGGGAGCCGCGCGCCGCGGAGCACGAGCATGTCGGGGCCCGCGATGGCCGTGATGATCTCGTCGGTGCGGTCCTTGCGGTCGTCGGTGTGCCGGGCCACCCACGGTCGCGTGCGGCCGTAGTTGAACCGAACCGTCCACTCGTGGACCACCCGGACCGTGCCCTCCAGGCCCTCGACGCGGCGCAGCAGGTCGGAGCGACCGTCACCGAGGGGCATGAGGTCGGTCACACGGATCCGCCCGGTGGGGGTCTCGTGGGTCGTCTCCAGGACGAACGAGTTGCCGACGTACCTGCGGGTCGTCACCGCGTCGGGGTCGGCCGGGGCGATGAGCCAGCGCCCGTTGTCGGGCGTGCCGAGCAGCGCCGCGAAGCAGGCCCGGGAGTCGAAGCGGGGCAGGCAGAGCCAGTCGACCGAGCCGCGACGGCTGACGAGGGCGGCGGTGCCGAGGTCTCCGAGCACGGCGTAGTCCTCGATCGGCGGCGGCACGTGCTCACTCATGGGATCGAGTATGCCGTCCCGCCGGGGCGAGCGCGGGAGGCGCGGGAGGCGTGTGGGCGAGGTGGACGGGAGGTGTCCGCAGGCGCGTGGCTTGTCCACCCCTGCGCCGCCGATGAGGGGACTGTCGGTGACCCCACCTAGCATGATGCGCGTGACTGCTACACCCACCGGCAACGCCCACTCCCTCGTCGTCCGCGGCGCGCGCGAGCACAACCTGCGCGACGTGTCCGTCGACCTCCCCCGAGACAGCCTCATCGTCTTCACCGGACTCTCGGGGTCGGGCAAGTCGAGCCTCGCGTTCGACACCATCTTCGCGGAGGGGCAGCGTCGCTACGTCGAGTCGCTCTCGGCCTACGCCCGGCAGTTCCTCGGGCAGATGGACAAGCCCGACGTGGACTTCATCGAGGGTCTGTCGCCCGCGGTCTCCATCGACCAGAAGTCGACCAACCGCAACCCGCGCTCGACGGTCGGCACCATCACCGAGGTCTACGACTACCTCCGGCTGCTCTTCGCCCGCGCGGGTCGGCCGCACTGCCCGGTCTGCGGTGARCCGGTCACCCGCCAGTCCCCGCAGCAGATCGTCGACCAGCTGCTGACGCTCGAGGACCGCACCCGGTTCCAGGTGCTCGCCCCCGTCGTGCAGGGGCGCAAGGGCGAGTTCGTCGACCTCTTCTCCGAGCTGCAGACGAAGGGCTTCTCGCGAGCCCGTGTCGACGGCGAGGTCGTCTCGCTCACCGAGCCGCCGGCCCTCGAGAAGCAGAAGAAGCACACCATCGAGGTCGTCGTCGACCGTCTCGTGGCCAAGGGTGACGACAGCGGCTCCAAGCGTCGCCTCACCGACTCGGTCGAGACCGCGCTCGGCCTCGCCGGGGGGGTCGTCATCATCGACTTCGTCGACCGGGACGCCAAGGACAAGGAGCGCGAGCGGCGCTTCTCCGAGAAGATGGCGTGCCCCAACAACCACGCCCTGGGCATGGACGAGATCCAGCCGCGGTCCTTCTCCTTCAACTCGCCGTTCGGCGCGTGCCCGGAGTGCACCGGCATCGGCACCGAGCTCGAGGTCGACCCCGAGCTCGTCGTGCCCGACGACGACCTGTCGCTCGCCGAGGGCGCAATCGCGCCGTGGGCGCAGGGCTCCGGCTCGGCCGAGTACTTCCAGCGCGTCATGGGCGCCCTCGCCGAGGACATGAAGTTCTCGATGGACGCGCCGTTCCGGGCGCTGCCGGCGCGGGCCAAGGAGGCCCTGCTCCACGGCCAGAACTACAAGGTCCACGTCAAGTACAAGAACCGCTACGGCCGCGACCGCTCCTACACGACCGGCTTCGAGGGCGTCGTCCCGTTCATCAAGCGCCGTCACTCCGAGACCGACTCGGAGTGGAGCCGCGACCGCTACGAGGGCTTCATGCGCGAGGTGCCGTGCCCCGTCTGCAAGGGCGCGCGACTCAAGCCCGAGTCGCTCGCCGTGCTCCTCGGCGGCAAGAACATCTCCGAGGTCTGTGGGCTGGCCATCAACGAGGCCGCCGGCTTCCTCGACACGGTCGACTTCACGGCCCGCGAGAAGCAGATCGCCGAGCGCGTCATCAAGGAGATCGACGCCCGCCTCGGCTTCCTCCTCGACGTCGGACTCGACTACCTCTCGCTCGACCGTCCCGCCGGCACGCTCTCGGGCGGCGAGGCCCAGCGCATCCGGCTCGCGACGCAGATCGGCTCCGGCCTCGTCGGCGTCCTCTACGTCCTGGACGAGCCGTCGATCGGCCTGCACCAGCGCGACAACCACCGTCTCATCGAGACGCTGACCCGCCTGCGCGACCTCGGCAACACGCTCATCGTCGTCGAGCACGACGAGGACACGATCGCGACCGCCGACTGGGTCGTCGACATCGGCCCGGGCGCCGGTGAGCACGGCGGCCACGTCGTGCACTCGGGGTCCGTCAAGGGCCTGCTCGAGCACCCCGACTCGCTGACCGGCATGTATCTCTCCGGTCGCCGCGAGATCCCCTCGCCGGAGGTGCGCCGCGGCCACGACGGTCGCCAGATCACCGTCTCGGGGGCCCGCGAGAACAACCTGCAGAACGTCTCGGTGAACTTCCCCCTCGGCAACCTCGTGGCGGTCACCGGTGTCTCCGGCTCGGGCAAGTCGACGCTCGTCAACGACATCCTCTACAACGTCCTCGCCAACAAGCTCAACGGTGCGCGGCACGTGCCCGGACGGCACAAGACCGTGACCGGTCTCGACCAGCTCGACAAGGTCGTCCATGTCGACCAGAGCCCGATCGGACGCACGCCGCGGTCGAACCCCGCGACCTACACCGGCGTCTTCGACAACATGCGCAAGCTCTTCGCCGAGACGACCGAGGCCAAGGTGCGCGGCTACCAGCCGGGCCGATTCTCCTTCAACGTCAAGGGTGGCCGCTGTGACGCCTGCTCGGGCGACGGCACGATCAAGATCGAGATGAACTTCCTGCCCGACGTCTACGTCCCCTGCGAGGTGTGCCACGGGGCGCGCTACAACCGGGAGACGCTGGAGGTGCACTTCAAGGGCAAGACGATCGCCGACGTGCTCGACATGCCGATCGAGGAGGCTGCCACCTTCTTCGAGGCGGTCCCCGCGATCGCGCGCCACCTCAAGACCCTCAACGACGTCGGCCTGGGCTACGTGCGCCTCGGTCAGCCGGCGCCGACCCTCTCCGGTGGCGAGGCCCAGCGCGTCAAGCTCGCGAGCGAGCTGCAGAAGCGCTCCACCGGGCGCACCGTCTACGTCCTCGACGAGCCGACCACCGGCCTGCACTTCGAGGACATCCGCAAGCTCCTCGACGTGCTCCAGGGCCTGGTCGACAAGGGCAACACCGTCATCGTCATCGAGCACAACCTCGACGTCATCAAGAACGCCGACTGGATCATCGACATGGGGCCCGAGGGTGGCTCCGGTGGTGGCATGGTCATCGCCGAGGGCACCCCCGAGCACGTCGCCGAGGTGGCCGCCAGCCACACGGGCCGCTTCCTCAAGCCCATCCTCGAGCGGACCGCGCGCACGACGGCCCGCGGCACGACGCGCCCCCGCGCGAAGAAGGCCGAGAGCCCGGCGGGCTCACAGCGAGCTGACGGCAAGAGCACAACGACGTCCCGCACAGTGAAGTCGACGGCGACCGGACGCGCACGCGCAAGCGCCACCACGGCCGCTGCGAAGAAGACCACGTCGAGCACCACCGTCAGCAAGACGCGGTCCTCCACCACGACCCGGAAGAAGAACGCATGACCGAGGGCACGCACCACGCCGCGTCGGACCGCGGGCTCCACGAGCGGGTCGGCGACCTCACCGACCGTCGCGGCGTCCTCAAGGTCGTCGGTGTCGTCGTCGGCGCCGGGGCCCTGGCCGCCTGCAGCAGCCCGAGCGCCGCCCCGTCATCGGACGGGGCCTCGCCGGCGTCTGCCAGCACCCCGACGTCCGAGATCCCGGTCGGGGGCGGCAAGGTCTTCGCCGACAACCAGACCGTCGTCACCCAGCCGACGGCCGGCACCTTCAAGGCGTTCGACGCGGTGTGTCCCCACCAGGGGTGCATCGTCGGGTCCGTCGAGGGCGGGCAGATCATCTGCCCCTGCCACCAGAGCCATTTCGACGCCGCCACCGGCAACGTCGTCTCCGGTCCCGCGCCCACGGGCCTCACGGCCAAGAAGATCACGGTGACGGGCGGCACCTTCTCGGTCAGCTGAGGCGCCGTTCGGCGGCGTCGGTGGGCCGACATAGGGTGGGAACGTGGCGCACCCGACGACCTACCGACCGAAGCCGGGGGAGATCCCGACCGACCCGGGCGTCTACCGTTTCCGCGACGCGCACGGCCGGGTCATCTACGTCGGCAAGGCCAAGTCGCTGCGCCCGCGACTGTCGTCCTACTTCCAGGACATCACCGCCCTGCACCCGCGCACGGCCACGATGGTCACGACCGCTGCGTCGGTCGAGTGGACCGTCGTGCGCACCGAGGTCGAGGCGCTCCAGCTCGAGTACTCCTGGATCAAGGAGTTCGACCCGCGCTTCAACGTCAAGTACCGCGACGACAAGTCCTACCCCTTCCTCGCCGTCACGATGGGCGAGGAGTTCCCCCGGGCCCAGGTGCTGCGCGGCGCGAAGCGCAAGGGCACCCGCTACTTCGGTCCCTACGGCCACGCGTGGGCGATCCGCGAGACTCTCGACCTGCTGTTGCGCGTCTTCCCGGTGCGCACCTGCTCCTCCGGCGTGTTCAAGCGCGCGGCCGCGAGTGGGCGGCCGTGCCTGCTCGGCTACATCGACAAGTGCTCGGCGCCCTGCGTGGGGCGGGTCACGCCCGAGGAGCACCGCGCCATCGCCGAGGACTTCTGCGACTTCATGGCCGGCAACACGACCCGTTTCGCAAAGCGGCTCGAGACCCGGATGAAGCAGGCGGCGGCCGAGCTCGACTTCGAGCAGGCCGCACGCCTGCGCGATGACATCGGCGCCCTGACCAAGGCGCTCGAGAAGCAGACCGTCGTCCTCGGCGACGCCACCGACGCCGACGTCTTCGCCCTCTCCGACGACGACCTCGAGGCCGCGGTCCAGGTCTTCCACGTCCGAGGCGGTCGCATCCGTGGCCAGCGCGGCTGGGTCGTCGAGAAGGAGAGCGAGGACGTCCCGACGCTCGTCGAGCACCTGCTGCTGCAGGTCTACGGCGACGCCGATCGCGACGCGGTCCCGCGCGAGGTGCTCGTGCCCACCCTGCCCGCCGACGTCGACGCCGTCACCGAGTGGCTGTCGTCGGTGCGGGGCTCGGCCGTCAGCGTCCGGGTGCCCCAACGCGGTGACAAGCGCACCCTGATGGAGACCGTGCGGCGCAACGCCGACCAGTCGCTCGCTCGGCACAAGGTGGCCCGGGCCGGCGACCTGACCTTGCGCAGCAAGGCGTTGCAGGAGCTGCAGGACTACCTCGGCCTCGACGACGCCCCGCTGCGCATCGAGTGCTACGACGTCAGTCACGTGCAGGGCACCAACGTCGTCGCCTCGATGGTGGTCTTCGAGGACGGTCTCGCGCGCAAGAGCGAGTACCGCCGTTTCATCGTCCGAGGGGCCGCCTCGGGTGACGACGGCGCCGAGCCCGTCACCGTCGACGACACGGCCGCGATGCGGGAGGTCCTGACCCGCCGGTTCCGGCGCTACCTCGAGGACGCCGAGGGGGCGGGCGACCTCGACCTGTCCACGGGGGTCGTCGGAGGCTCGTCCAACGGCTCGTCCAACGGTTCCAACGGCTCCTCCGATGACGATGACGACGAGCCCACCGCCTCCGGCCCGATCGACCCCGAGACGGGCCGCCCGCGACGCTTCGCCTACCCGCCCAGCCTCATCGTCGTCGACGGCGGACTGCCGCAGGTCAACGCGGCGCAGGCGGTGCTCGACGAGCTGGGTATCGAGGAGGTGGCCCTCGTCGGCCTCGCCAAGCGTCTCGAGGAGGTGTGGTTGCCCCGGGAGGACCACCCCGTCATCCTCCCGCGCACGAGCGAGGGCCTCTACCTGCTGCAGCGGCTGCGCGACGAGGCCCACCGGTTCGCCATCACCTTCCACCGCCAACGCCGGTCCAAGGCCATGACGACGTCCCAGCTCGACGGCATACCCGGGCTGGGCGCCAGTCGCCAGAAGGCGCTGCTGCGCGAGTTCGGTTCCGTCAAACGTCTCCGCACGGCGGACATCACGGACATCATGGCCGTACCGGGCTTCGGCCGGTCGCTTGCAGCGGCGGTCGTCAGCCACTTGGCTGAGGGTGCACCCCAGGAGCCAGCCGTGAACCTCACGACGGGAGAAGTGCTCGAATGACCGCCGACAGCAGGCCCGCCCCCCAGACATCCCTGGCCGATGCCCCGATCGTCATCGTCACCGGGATGAGCGGCGCCGGCCGCAGCACGACCGCCAACGTCCTCGAGGACCTGGGCTGGCTCGTCGTCGACAACCTGCCTCCCCAGCTGCTCAGCCATCTCGCCGAGCTGCGCGACGAGGCCCGGGCGCGCAACCCCGAGGCGCACCTGCAGCAGGTCGCCGTCGTCGTCGACGTCCGCGCCGGGGGGTGGTTCGCGCAGCTCGAGCACGCCATCGGGGCGGCCCGGGCCCGCGGCGAACGACCCAGCCTGGTCTTCCTCGACGCGACCGACGAGGCGCTCGTGCGGCGGTTCGAGAGCGTCCGCCGCCCACACCCGCTGCAGGGCGACGGCCGGCTCCTCGACGGCATCCAGCGCGAGCGCGAGCTGCTCCTCGACCTGCGCTCGACCGCCGACGTCGTCATCGACAGCTCTGGCCTCAACGTCCACCAGCTGAGCGCCAAGCTGTCCTCGCTCTTCGCCGGCGACCGGCGCGTGCAGCTTCGCATCGCCGTCATGTCGTTCGGGTTCAAGTACGGCCTGCCGCTCGACGCCGACGTCGTCTTCGACATGCGCTTCCTGCCCAACCCGTACTGGGTCCCCGAGCTGCGGGCCCTGACCGGACGTGACACCCCGGTCAGCGAGTTCGTCATGCGTCAGGAGGGTGCCGACGAGTTCCTGAGCCGGGCCGGCAGCCTGCTCGACACGATGATCGACGGCTACGTGCGCGAGGGCCGTCGCTACGTCACGGTGGCCGTCGGGTGCACGGGTGGCAAGCACCGGTCCGTGGCGATCGCCGAGGCGCTGAGCGGGCGGCTCCGCGGGCGCGACCGCGTCGACACCTTCGTCGTCCACCGGGACCTAGGCCGGGAGTGACCGGGACCTTCTCCGTGCCGACTCCACGCCCGTCCCTCGGCTCGCCACACCAGCGCCGCATCGTCGCGCTCGGCGGTGGCCACGGGCTCGCCGCTGCCCTGACCGCGCTGCGGCTGCTGACCGACGACGTCACGGCGGTGGTGACGGTCGCTGACGACGGYGGCTCGAGCGGCCGCCTGCGCGAGGAGTTCGACGTCCTGCCGCCGGGCGACCTGCGCATGGCGCTGGCGGCGCTCTGCGACGACAGCGACTGGGGCCACACCTGGCGCGACGTGCTGCAGCACCGCTTCGCCGGGACGGGCGACCTCAAGGGCCACGCGCTCGGCAACCTCATGATCGTCTCCATCTGGGAGCTGCTCGGCGACACCGTCCAGGGGCTCGACCTCGTCGGACGTCTCCTGGGCGCCAGGGGGCGGGTGCTGCCGATGGCCGCCGAGCCGCTCGAGATCGTCGCCGAGATCCGCGGCCACGATCCCGACCGCCCCGAGGAGACGGTCGAGGTGCGGGGACAGCACCGGGTCGCGTCGTCCCCGGGCATCGTCTCCTCGATCGGCATCGTCCCGACCTGTCCCCAGCCCTGCTCCGAGGCCCTGGCAGCCGTGCGCGAGGCCGACTGGGTGATGCTCGGCCCCGGGTCGTGGTTCACCTCGGTCATGCCCCACCTGCTCGTCCCGGCCCTCGCCGATGCGCTCGTCACGACGTCCGCCAGACGCCTGCTCAACCTCAACCTCGAGGTGCACATGGGGGAGACCCGCGACTTCCGGGCCGAGGACCACCTCGCCTCCTTCGCGGCCAACGCCCCCGACGTGCGCCTCGACGTCGTCCTCGCCGACCCCAGCGTCGTTCCCGACGACGCGTCCCTGCGGGCCGCCGCGGCCGAGCTCGGCGCCGAGCTCGTCGTCTCGCCCGTGGCGGCCAGGGGCGAGCCCGGTGTGCACGACCCCCTGCGGCTCGCGGCTGCGCTGCGCGACGTCATCTCCTGACACGCCCTGACGCGACCGGACGCGACCGGTCCAGTCAGCCGGATCGGACCGGCGAAACGGCTCCCACGGGCCCGGTGCGGCGTTCGGTCCGGTTCGTTTGCACCACCTCTCGCCGACCGAGCCGTCACGACCCGACGACGTATGCCGTCCCGCGGGCTCGGCGACACGGCATACGAGAGCGTGGGAAAACGGACTGACGGCCGAGCCCCGGCCCCTCGGGCGCGAGGGTGCTTGATCGGGGTGGCAGGATGGCGCCCATGGCCATGACAGCAAAGGTGAAGGACGAGCTCTCGCGCCTCGAGGTGACCAAACCCTGCTGTCGCAAGGCCGAGGTCGCCACGATGCTCCGTTTCGCCGGCGGCCTTCACATCATCGGGGGACAGATCGTCGTCGAGGCGGAGCTCGACACCGCGAATGCCGCGCGACGCCTCCGTCGCAACATCGCCGAGGTCTACGGCCACAAGAGCGACATGCTCGTCCTCGCCGCGGGCGGACTGCGACGGGGCTCGCGCTACGTCGTCCGTGTCGTCGAGGAAGGTGCGACCCTGGCGCGCCAGACCGGGCTCATCGACACCCGCGGTCGCCCGGTCCGCGGTCTGCCGCCCAAGGTCGTCAGCGCGGCGACGTGCGACTCCGAGGCGGCGTGGCGGGGCGCCTACCTGGCTCACGGCTCGCTCACCGAGCCGGGCCGCTCGTCGGCCCTCGAGGTGACCTGCCCGGGGCCCGAGGCCGCGCTGGCCCTCGTCGGTGCAGCCCGGCGGCTCGGCATCCAGTCCAAGGCCCGTGAGGTCCGCGGCGTCGACCGCGTCGTCATCCGCGACGGTGACGCCATTGGAGCGATGCTGACCCGCCTCGGGGCCCAYGACGCCGTGATGGCGTGGGAGGAGCGCCGGATGCGGCGCGAGGTGCGGGCCACGGCCAACCGGCTCGCCAACTTCGACGACGCCAACCTGCGCCGCTCCGCGCGTGCTGCCGTCGCCGCAGGGGCACGGGTCGAGCGCGCCATGGAGCTGCTCGGGGAGGACATCCCGGACCACCTGCGCGAAGCCGGCGTGCTTCGGCTCGAGCACAAGCAGGCGAGCCTCGAGGAGCTCGGCCAGCTGGCCAAGCCCCCGATGACCAAGGACGCCGTCGCCGGCCGCATCCGACGACTGCTCGCCATGGCCGACAAGCGCGCCGAGGAGCTCGGGGTGGCCGGCACCGACGCGAACCTCACGCCCGACATGCTGGAGAGCTGAGCCGGTTCGGTGACCGCCCGACCGCTTCGTCGGACGGCCTCTCGCGCGCTGAGCGGATGCCCACCCAGCCCTGAGACTGCCGCCTCGCCGGGGACGGTCACGCACTAGGGTGGATGTGATCACGGTCGCAACGGGGCGGCCCGAGGTCTGGCTTTTCCGTCCGAAACAGTCTCACCGAAGAGGTGCACAGCAGTGACCGTTCGCGTTGGTATCAACGGCTTTGGCCGCATCGGCCGCAACTTCTTCCGCGCCATCGTGGCGTCCGGAGCCGACATCGAGGTCGTGGCCACCAATGACCTCATGGACAACAAGACCCTGGCCCACCTGCTCAAGTACGACTCGATCCTGGGCCGCTTCCCGGGTGAGGTCACCTACGACGACACGTCGATCATCGTGGACGGCAAGGCGATTCGCGTCTTCGAGGAGCGCGACCCGGCCAACATCGACTGGGCCGGCGTCGGCGCCGACATCATCGTCGAGTCCACGGGCTTCTTCACCGACGCGCAGAAGGCGAAGGCGCACATCGACGGCGGCGCCAAGAAGGTCATCATCTCGGCCCCGGCCAAGAACGAGGACATCACCATCGTCATGGGTGTCAACCACGACCTCTACGACGCCGCCAAGCACACCGTCATCTCCAACGCCTCGTGCACGACGAACTGTCTCGCGCCGATGGCGAAGGCGCTCAACGACGAGTTCGGCATCGTCAAGGGCCTCATGACGACGATCCACGCCTACACGCAGGACCAGAACCTGCAGGACGCGCCGCACAAGGACCTCCGTCGGGCACGCGCCGCCGCCCTGAACATCGTCCCCACGACGACCGGCGCCGCCAAGGCCGTGTCGCTCGTCCTGCCCGAGCTCAAGGGCAAGCTCGACGGCTACGCCCTCCGAGTCCCCGTGCCCACCGGCTCGGCGACCGACCTGACGTTCGAGGCCGGCCGCGAGACCACGGTCGAGGAGGTCAACGCCGCGGTCAAGGCCGCCGCCGAGGGCCCGCTCAAGGGCTTCCTCGTCTACACCGAGGACGAGATCGTTTCCAAGGACATCGAGACCGACCCCGCGTCGTGCATCTTCGACGCCGGCCTCACCAAGGTCATCGGCAACCAGGTCAAGGTCGTCGGCTGGTACGACAACGAGTGGGGCTACTCCAACCGCCTCGTCGACCTCGTCGCGCTCGTCGGCACGTCCCTCTGAGCCACCCGGCCACCGTCCCCGGCGCTCCTGTGCGAGCACCGGGGACGGTGGCCGAACTCGTGTCATCCGGGCCCGGCTGACTTCCCAACTGACGAAGAGGCATCACGCGTGAAGACCACCAGCGACCTCGGGGACCTGCGCGGCAAGCGCGTCCTCGTCCGGTCCGACCTCAACGTGCCGCTCGACGGCTCGACCATCACCGACGACGGGCGCATCCGCGCCTCGGCCCCGACGATCAAGGGCCTGGCCGACGCCGGCGCCCGCGTCATCGTCTGTGCCCACCTCGGCCGGCCCAAGGGCGCCCCCGAGGCCAAGTACTCCCTCGCGCCGGTGGCGAAGCGCCTCGGCGAGGTGCTCGGCGCCGACGTGGTGTTCGCCGAGGACACCGTCGGTGACGACGCCAAGGCCAAGGCGGCCGCCCTCCAGGACGGCCAGGTGCTGGTCCTCGAGAACCTCCGTKTCAATGCCGGCGAGACCGGCAAGACCGACGAGGAGCGGGCCGACTTCGCCGGTGAGCTCGCTTCCCTCGCAGACGTGTTCGTCTCCGACGGCTTCGGGGTCGTGCACCGCAAGCAGGCCTCCGTCTACGACGTCGCCCGCCTGCTCCCGCACGCGACGGGCGACCTGGTGTCGACCGAGGTCGACGTCCTGCGCCGCCTCACCCAGGACCCGGAGCGGCCGTATGCCGTCGTGCTCGGCGGCGCGAAGGTGTCCGACAAGCTCGGCGTCATCGGCAACCTCCTCGGCACCGCCGACCGTCTCCTCATCGGCGGTGGCATGGTCTTCACCTTCCTCGCGGCCCAGGGCCACGAGGTGGGCAAGAGCCTGCTCGAGGCCGACCAGATCGACACGGTCAAGGGCTACCTCGACCGCGCCGACAAGGAGGGCGTCGAGATCGTCCTGCCCGTCGACGTCGTCGCGGCCGACGCGTTCAGCGCCGACGCCGCCCACGAGGTCGTCGCGGCCGACGCGATCCCGGCCGACCGGATGGGCCTCGACATCGGACCCGAGTCCAGCGCCCTGTTCGCCGACAAGCTCGCGGACTGCCGCACCGTCTTCTGGAACGGGCCGATGGGCGCCTTCGAGATGGCGCCCTACGCCGCCGGCACCAAGGCGCTCGCGCAGGCCCTCGTCGAGGTGACGAGCGCGGGCGCGCTCACCGTCGTCGGCGGTGGCGACTCCGCTGCGGCCGTGCGCCAGCTCGGTTTCGCCGACTCGGACTTCGGCCACATCTCCACCGGCGGCGGTGCCAGCCTCGAGTACCTCGAGGGCAAGGAGCTGCCCGGTCTGACCGTGCTCCAGGAGGGCGACGCCTGATGGCGAAGAACACCAAGCCGGTCGGGCGCGTGCCGCTCATGGCCGGCAACTGGAAGATGAACCTCGACCACCTCCAGGCGACGCACCTCGTGCAGAAGCTCGACTGGACGCTGCGCGACGCGAAGCACGACCACGCGGCCGTCGAGGTCGCCGTGCTCCCGCCGTTCACCGACCTGCGCTCGGTCCAGACCCTCGTCGAGGGTGACAAGCTCGACCTGAAGTACGGCGCGCAGGACCTGTCGCCGCACCCGTCCGGTGCCTACACCGGCGACATCTCGGGCGCCTTCCTGGCCAAGCTCGGGTGCACCTACGTCGCCGTGGGACACAGCGAGCGACGCGAAGGACACGCCGAGACCGACGCGGTGGTCAACGCGAAGGTCAAGGCGGCATACGCCCACGGCCTGACGCCGATCCTCTGCTGCGGCGAAGGGCTCGACGTGCGCAGGGAGGGGCGTCAGGTCGAGCACGTCCTGGCGCAGCTGCGCGAGAACCTCGACGGTGTGACCAAGGAGCAGGCCGCGTCGATCGTCATCGCCTACGAGCCCATCTGGGCCATCGGCACCGGCGAGGTCGCGACCCCCGACGACGCGCAGGAGGTGTGCGCGGCGATCCGCACGCTGCTCGCCGAGCTCTACAGCGGCGACGTCGCCGACGGTGTCCGCGTCCTCTACGGCGGCAGCGTCAAGGCGAACAACGTGGCGGCGATCATGGCCCAGGAGGACGTCGACGGCGCCCTCGTGGGCGGCGCGTCGATCGACCCCGCCGAGTTCGCGTCGATCTGTCGCTTCCGCGACCACCTCGCCACCTCTTGAGCAGCCCCGACGGYCGGACGGCCTCCGAGAGGTCCGTTCGGCCGTTGGGCCCTCGGGCAGGTMTCCTTGCCCGAGCCCCGGAACATGTGGGGGAGGGGCCGACCGGCCCCACCGACCCCCGGGACCCCGACGATTTGGAGTGACCACGTGGATGCGGTTCGCATCGTGCTGCAGGTCCTGCTGGTGCTGTCCAGCCTGGTCCTGACCCTGTTCATCCTGCTGCACAAGGGCAAGGGTGGCGGCCTGTCCGACATGTTCGGCGGGGGCATGTCCACGTCGCTCGGAGGGTCGTCGGTCGCCGAGCGCAACCTCGACCGCTTCACCGTGGCCGTGGCCTCGGTCTGGGCGGCATCCATCATCGGTCTGGGCCTGCTGGCCCGCTTCGTGAGCTGAGAGGACGAGTAGATGGCCAGCGGTAACGCCATTCGTGGAAGCCGGGTCGGCGCCGGCCCGATGGGCGAGGCAGAGCGTGGTGACTCCGCCCCTCGCGTGCACATCTCCTACTGGTGCGCCAACGGGCACGAGACGCGCCCGAGCTTCGCCGAGGAGCCCGGCATGGTCCTGCCCGACACCTGGGACTGTCCGCGCTGCGGCCTCCCCGCCGGACAGGACAAGCAGAACCCTCCGGCAGCGCCGAAGGTCGAGCCCTACAAGACGCACCTCGCCTACGTGAAGGAGCGCCGCAGCGACGCCGACGGCGCCGCGATCCTCGACGAGGCCCTCAGCACCCTGCGCGAGCGCGGCCTCATCCAGTGACCTCAGCGGCCGTCCCCCGGGGGCGGCCGCACGACGAAGGGCCCGGGATCTCCCGGGCCCTTCGTCGTACCACGCGCCGACCGACGACGTATGCCGTCTGCCGACGTCGACCTGCCTAGCCGAGTCGCGAAGCCGCCGGGGCATCGACGAGCCACAGGGTGGCGTCGCTGCCGCGAGGACCGGCCGCCGGGACGTCCCACCGGTCAGCCTCCGGAGCGAGGGCGGCCTTCACCGCGTCGGCCTTGTCGTCGCCGGCGACGAGGAACCACACCTCGTGGCTGCGCTCGAAGCACTCGAACGTCAGGCTGACGCGATCGGGTGGCGGCTTGGGGGAGTCGTGCACGGCCACTGCGATGGCGTCGGTGACCCGCTGGGCGGCGTGGTGCGGGAAGAGCGACGCGACGTGCCCGTCGGGACCCACGCCGAAGAGCACGACGTCCCAGGCCCCCTGGCCGTGCTCCCGGATCGTCCGGGCGTAGGCCTCGGCGCTGGCCTCGGCGCTCTCGGACGTGTCCGGTCCGGCCACCCGGTGCACCTTCGCCGGGTCGAGACCCAGCGCGCCGAGGCCCGCCTCGTCGTTCTGGGTGTCGTTGCGGTCGGGATCGCCGGCCGGGAGGTAGCGCTCGTCACCCCACCAGACGCGGACGCGCGACCAGTCCACGGCCGAGCGGCCCGGCGTCGCCAGGACCGAGGCGATGATCGCCGAGCCCATCGACCCGCCGGTCAGGGCCACCTGCGCCTCCGGCTGACGGGTCTGGGCGTCGACGAGCGCCGTGACGAGCCGGGCCGCGGCGCCGTCGGCGAGGGCCTGCTTGTCCGGATGGACGACGACCCGGGGCTCGGCACTCACGAGGACGCCGTCCCGGCGGCGCTCTTCGGCGTGGCCTTGGCGGCGGTGGCCCGTTTCGCCGTGGTCCGTTTCGCGGTCGCTCGCTTCGCCGTGGACGTCGCAGCCGAGGCGGCCGCGGTGGCCTTCTTCGTCGTCGTGGCCTTCTTCGTCGTCGTGGCCTTCTTCGCTGCGCCCGTGCCGTTCGAGGCCGCCTTCTTGCGGGCCTTGTCCGACTGCTTCTCGCGGGACGTGCGCTTGCCGGCGAGCTTGCGCGCCGTCGCCGTCCGGACCTCCTCGGTCTCGGCGTGCTCGGGTGCCGGTGGCGCGGCGRTCATGGCACTGGCCTCCTGCGCCGACTCGTCACGGCCGAGGCGGGCGGCGAGACGACGCGACTCTGCGGGGTCGGGCGCCTTGCCGGCCTTGGCCGCCGCCGCGGCCGTGAGACGCACCGGCTGAAGGGCGCCGAGACCGTGCAGGATCGCATCCTCGTAGGCATCGTCGGGGTCGAGGCGACGGAGCTCGTCCGCCAGGCACTCCGGGAGCTCGCGGCGCGGGAGACTGATGCGCCGGTCCGGCTGGCCCGTCTGCGACAGGGTCGCGACGACGTCCCCCGGGCGCACGAGGTCGATGGGGCCGCTCTTGCGCTCGAGACGCACCGAGGCGATGCCCGAACCGCGCGGTGTCGACACCCGGTGAACGGGCACGCGGAGCCGGCGCGAGAGCCAGGCCGCCAGCAGGTCGGAAGACGGGGAGTCGGGGGCGCCGCTGACGACGGCGCCGGTGATGGGCTCGTACGGCGGCTGGTCGAGCGCCGCTGCGAGCAGGCCACGCCAGCGGGTGATACGCGTCCAGGCGAGGTCGGTGTCGCCCGGCGCGTAGCTCGCCGCCCGCTTCTTCAGCATGAGCCGGGGGTTCCGGTGCTGGGCCACGTCGGTGATGCGACGCTGGGCCATCGCGCCGATGGGATCCTTGCCGACGTCGGCCGGTGCCTCGCCGGGCCACCAGGCGACGATGGGGGAGTCGGGCAGCAGCAGCGGCACGACGACGCTGGGGCCGTGGTTGGCCAGGGCGCCGTAGAGCCGCAGCACGACGATCTCGCTCGCTCCGGCGTCCCCACCGAGGCGGATCTGGGCGTCCAGGCGGTTCTTGCCGCGGCGGTCGCCCGCGATGACGACGATGATGCGACAGGGGTGCTGTCGGCTCGCCTGGTTGGCGACCTCGATGGCGTTGCCGGCGTCGGTGTCCTCGACGACGACGACGAGCGTCAGCACACGCCCGAGCGCCAGCGCGCCCACCTCGTTGCGCAGGCGCACCAGGGTCTTGCTGATCCCGGTGGTGGTGGTGTCGGTCAGGTCCCGGATCACGGCATCCTCCACGTACGTCCATCGCGTTCGAGCATCCGGTCGGCCGAGGGCGGTCCCCACGTGCCCGCGGGGTACTGCTCCGGCTTGCCCGACTTGGCCCAGTGCCTCATGAGCGGGTCGAGGATCCGCCAGGACGACTCGACCTCCTCGTGTCGGGGGAAGAGCGGCGGGTCGCCGAGGAGCACGTCGAGGATGAGGCGTTCGTATGCCTCGGGCGAGGCCTCCGTGAACGACGAGCCGTAGCCGAAGTCCATCGTCACGTCACGGACCTCCATCTGCGCCCCGGGCACCTTGGAGCCGAAGCGCAGTGTGACGCCCTCGTCGGGCTGGACGCGGATGACGATGGCGTTCTGGCCGAGCTCCTCCGTCGCGGTGTGCTCGAAGGGAAGGTGTGGCGCCCGCTTGAAGACGACCGCGATCTCGGTGACCCGCTTGCCGAGGCGCTTCCCGGTGCGCAGGTAGAAGGGAACACCCGCCCACCGACGGGTGTCGACCTCGAGGGTCACCGCGGCGAAGGTCTCGGTGACCGACGTCGGGTCGACGCCCTCCTCGTCGAGGTAGCCGACGACCTCCTCCGCGCCCTGCCAGCCGGCGGCATACTGCCCGCGGGCGGCTCCCTTGTCGAGGTCCGCAGGGAGACGGACCGCGGAGAGCACCTTCTCCTTCTCCGCGCGAAGGTCCTTGGCGTCGAAGGAGACCGGCTCCTCCATCGCCGTCAGCGCGAGGAGCTGGAGCAGGTGGTTCTGGATGACGTCACGCGCTGCACCGATGCCGTCGTAGTAGCCCGCGCGGCCGGCGATCCCGATGTCCTCGGCCATCGTGATCTGCACGTGGTCGACGTAGTTGGCGTTCCACACCGGCTCGAAGAGCTGGTTGGCGAAGCGCAGGGCGAGGAGGTTCTGGACCGTCTCCTTGCCGAGGTAGTGGTCGATGCGGAAGACCGAGTCGGGGGGGAAGACGCTCTCGACGATCTCGTTGAGCACCTGGGCGCTCTTGAGGTCGTGGCCGAAGGGCTTCTCGATGATGACCCGTCGCCAGCTGTCACCCTCGGCGGTGGTCAGGCCGCACCGCTCGAGCTGCTCGCACACGGTGGCGAAGAAGCCCGGCGGGATGGAGAGGTAGAAGGCGTGGTTGCCACCGGTGCCACGATCCGCGTCGAGCTCCGCCACCGTCTTGGCGAGCAGGTCGAACGCCGCGGGGTCGTCGAACGTGCCGGGCACGAACCGGAAGCCCTCGGAGAGGTTGCGCCAGACGTCCTCGCTGAAGGGCGTGCGGGCATGCTGCTTGACGGCGTCGTGGACGACCTGGCCGAAGTCCTGTGTCGCCCAGTCGCGGCGGGCGAAGCCGACGAGCGAGAAGCCCGGCGGCAGCAACCCGCGGTTGGCGAGGTCGTAGATCGCCGGCATCAGCTTCTTGCGGGCGAGGTCACCGGTCACCCCGAACAGCACGAGTCCACAGGGTCCCGCGATGCGGGGGATGCGCTTGTCCTCGGCCGTACGGAGCGGATTGTGACCGTGCGCGATCCGCGCGGGACTCATGCACGCCCTCCTGCCAGCAGCACCTCGCGCAGCTGCGCGAGACCTGCGTCGTGGTCGGTCAGGTGCAGCTGGAGCACGGGACGACCGTGGTCGGCGAGGACCGCGGCGTCGCCGCCCGCCTGGGAGGCGATGAAGTCGCCGAAGGTGAACTCACGTCCGGGTATCGAGAGGTCCTCCTTCGGGGCGGTGGTCACCTGGACGTAGACGCCGACGGCCGGGCCGCCCTTGTGGAACTGACCGGTCGAGTGCAGGAAGCGGGGGCCCCAGCCGAACGTCGTCGGACGCTCGGTGCGTCGCGCCAGAGGCACCCGGCACTCGGCCAGGTCGGCGTCGGCGAGCCGGTCGAGGTAGGCCATGACGGAGACGTAGCCGCGCTGCGGGTCGAGCTGCGCGAACAGGGCGTCGAGGGCCTCGGGCACGGTCCGGGCGTCCCCCAGCCAGCCGTCGGGGCCGCCCAGGGTGCGGATCTCGATGGCCCCGTCCGTCGCGGCCGGGTCGGCGGTCGCGGCGGTGCCCTGGTCGAGCAGGGCACGAGCAGCCTTTTTGGCGCTCTCGACGTCGGGCTGGTCGAACGGGTTGATGTCGAGGAGGCGACCGGCGACGGCCGTCGCCACCTCCCAGAGGAGCAGCTGGGCACCGAGGGCGCCGCCCACGCGTACCTCCGACGCGACGTCACCTCCTGGTGTGAGCTCGCTGTCGGCGGACACGAGACGCGCCACGGTGACGTCGGCCGCCGGCCAGGTCACCTCGGGGTCCTCGTCCCCCCCGACGACGACAGGCAGCACGCCGGTGCCGTTCTTGCCGGTGGACTCGGCGATGAGCTGCTCGGCCCAGTCGGCGAAACCGGCGATGCCCGAGCCGTCGTCGACGAGGACGAGCTTGTCGCGCAGCGGCTCGGTGCCGCCCATGGCGGCTCCGAGGCGCAGGCCCGGGTTGGCGTCGTCGTCGCTCGCGAGCACGTCGGCCACGGACTCCGCCTCGTCGAGCAGCGCCTCGACGTCGACCCCGGCGAGGCCGCTCGGCACGAGGCCGAAGGCGGTCAGGGCGGAGTAGCGACCCCCGACGTCCGGGTCGGCGTTGATGACGCGGTAGCCCTTGGCGCGCGACTCCTCGTCGAGCGGGCTGCCCGGGTCGGTGACGATGACGATGCGCGACGCCGGGTCGATGCCGGCATCGGTGAACGCCTGCTCGTACGCGCGGCGCTGCGAGTCGGTCTCGACCGTGGAGCCGGACTTGCTCGAGACGACGACGACCGTGTGGTCGAGGTCGTCGCCGAGGGCGCGGCGGACGTAGTCGGGGTCCGAGGAGTCGAGCACGACGAGCGGCTTGCCTGCCGTCGCGCAGATGACCTCCGGCGCGAGCGACGACCCGCCCATGCCGCAGAGCACGACGTGGTCCAGGCCCTGCTCCGCGAACGAGTCGCGCAGGGCGGCGATCTCACCGACGAGGGGGCGGGACGAGCGGGGGAGACCCACCCACGACAGGCGGATCCGCGACTCGGACTCGGCGCCAGGACCCCAAAGGGTGGGGTCCTGGGCGAAGAGCCGGCTGGCGACGGAGTCCTCGACGAGGGTCGGCACGTGCCTCCCGATCGCGTCCGCCGCTGCTCCTGATGCGCTGACGGACAGCGAGCTCATGCGGTCACCTTCTCCATCTCTGCCGTGACGCCGTCGAGCAGCTCCCCCCACGCCTTCTCGAACTTGTCGACGCCCTCGGTCTCGAGCTGCTCGACGACCTCGTTGTAGGAGACGCCGACCCCTTCGAGGTCGTCGATGAGGTTGCCGGCGAGCTCGTAGCCGCCGGTCACCGTGTCGCCGTGGATGTCACCGTGGTCGGCGGTGGCCTCGAGCGTCGTGCCCGGCATCGTGTTGACGACGTCGGCCGTGACGAGCTCGGTGACGTACATCGTGTCGGGGTAGGCCGGGTCCTTGACCCCGGTGGAGGCCCACAGCGGGCGCTGCAGGTTGGCGCCCGCCTCGGCCAGCGAGGCCCAGCGCGGCGTCGAGAAGACCTCCTCGAAGGCCTGGTAGGCGAGGCGTGCGTTGGCGAGACCGGCCTTGCCCCGGAGGCCGCGGGCCTCGTCGGTGCCGATGGCATCGAGGCGCTTGTCGATCTCGGTGTCCACGCGGGAGACGAAGAACGAGGCGACCGAGTGGATCTTCGACAGGTCGTGGCCGGCCGCGTGCGCCTTCTCCAGCCCCTCGAGGTAGGCGTTCATGACGGCGCGGTAGCGCTCGAGGGAGAAGATCAGGGTCACGTTGACACTGATGCCCTCGGCGATGGCCGCCGTGATGGCCGGGAGCCCGGCCTTGGTGGCCGGGATCTTGATGAGGACGTTCGGACGGTCGACCGCGCCATGCAGCTCCTTGGCCTGCTCGACGGTCTTGTCGGTGTCGTGCGCGAGGCGCGGGTCGACCTCGATGGAGACGCGACCGTCGACGCCCTTGGTCGACTCGTAGAGCGGGAGGAAGAGGTCGCAGGCGCTCCGGACGTCCGACGTCGTGAGCTCGTGGACGACCTCCTCGACGCTCTTGCCGTCCCTGGTCAGGGCGGCCAGGTCGTCGTTGTAGCGCTTGCCCTTGGACAGGGCGGCCTGGAAGATCGACGGGTTGGAGGTGAGGCCGACGACGTTGCGCTCGGTGATGAGCTCCGAGATCTTGCCGGTCTCGATGAGCTCGCGAGACAGGTCGTCGAGCCAGATCGAGACGCCTGCGTCTGAGAGCGCCTGGGTGTTCGGGTTGGTCATGCTGGTCACTTCCCCTTGCTCGTAGCGGATGCGGCTGCCGCGCCGGCGGCGTTGCCGCTGCCGGTCCGTGCGTCACCACCCATGACGTCGGTGGACGCGCTCTGGGCGGCGCGGGCCGGGTTGGTCTCGGTGACCCCCGGGGCCCTGGTCGCGGAGCCCTTGGCAGCCTTGATGGAGTCCTTCGCGGCCTTGACGACCGCGTCGGCGGTGAGGCCGAACTCGCGGTACAGGGTGGCCTGGTCGGCGGAGGCGCCGAAGTGCTCGATGCTGACGATGCGCCCGGCGTCGCCGACCACGTCGTGCCAGCCCATCGAAACCCCCGCCTCGACGCTGACGCGGGCGCGGACTGCCGGCGGCAGAACCTTGTCCTGGTAGGAACGGCTCTGCTTCTCGAACCATTCCCGGCACGGCATCGACACGACGCGCGTCGACATGCGGGACTTCTCGAGGCGCTCGGCGGCCTGGACCGCGAGCTGCACCTCGGAGCCGGTCGCGACGAGGACGACGTCGGGGTCACCGGCACGCGACTCCTGGACGAGCACGTAGGCGCCCTTGGCGACGCCGCTCGTCTTGCCGTACTTCCTGCGGTCCCACGTCGGCACCGGCTGGCGCGTCAGGCACAGCGCTGCGGGGCCCTCGCCGTTGGTGAGGATCTGCGCCCAGGCGGCCGCCGTCTCGTTCGCGTCGGCGGGACGGACCACGTCGAGTCCCGGGATGGCGCGCAGGGCGGCGAGGTGCTCGATCGGCTGGTGGGTCGGGCCGTCCTCGCCGAGTCCGATGGAGTCGTGCGTCCACACGTAGGTCACCGGGGCCTGCTGGATCGCGGCCAGTCGCACGGCGGGGCGCATGTAGTCGGAGAAGACGAGGAACGTGCCGCCGTAGGGACGGGTGAGGCCCTCGAGCGCGATCCCGTTGAGGATCATGCCCATCCCGTTCTCGCGGATGCCGAAGTGCAGGGTGCGGCCGAAGGGACCGCCCTTCCACTCGCGGGTCTGCTTGCCCTTGGGGATGAAGGAGGGCTGACCCTCCATCGTCGTGTTGTTGGACTCGGCGAGGTCGGCCGAGCCGCCCCACAGCTCCGGCATGACGTCGGCGAGGGCGGTGAGCACCTTGCCGGACGCGGCGCGCGTCGCGACGCCCTTCGCGTCGGCCGGGAACGTCGGCAGCGCCTTCTGCAGCCCCGCCGGTGCCTCGCCGGCGAGGATGCGGTCGAGCAGGTCCGCGCGGTCGGGGTTGGCCTTGCGCCACGCCTTGTATGCCTTGTCCCACTCGCGGTGGGCGACCTTGCCCCGCTTGACGACGTCGCGGGCGTGCTTGAGGACGGCGGGTTCGACGGCGAAGTTCTTCTTCGGGTCGAAGCCGAGCAGCTCCTTGGTGGCCTCGACCTCCTCGTCGCCGAGGGCCGAGCCGTGGGACTTGCCGGTGTTCTGCTTCGTGGGCGCGGGCCACGCGATGATCGTGTGGAGCACGACGAGGGTCGGCTTGTCGGTGACCTTGTCGCCGGAGCGGATCGCGGCGAGGAGCGCGTCGACGTCCTCGACGTAGGTCGCGCCGTCGGCGTCCTGCCGCCAGTCGACCTCGACGACGTGCCAGCCGTAGGCCTCGAAGCGTGCGGCGACGTCCTCGCTGAACGCGATGTCGGTGTCGTCCTCGATCGAGATCTGGTTGGCGTCGTAGACGACGGTGAGGTTGCCGAGCTCCTGGTGGCCGGCGAGCGCGCAGGCCTCGTGGGAGACGCCCTCCTGCATGTCGCCGTCGGAGGCGATGACGTAGACGTGGTGGTCGAAGGGGCTCGTGCCCGGCTTCGCGTCCGGGTCGAAGAGGCCGCGCTGGCGGCGCTGCGCCATCGCCATGCCGACGGCTGACGCGAGGCCGGAGCCGAGCGGGCCGGTCGTGATCTCGACACCGGGGGTGTGGTGGACCTCGGGGTGTCCGGGCGTCAGGGAGCCCCACGTGCGCAGCGACTTGAGGTCGTCGAGCGAGAGCCCGTAGCCGCTGAGGTAGAGCTGGATGTACTGCGTCAGGCTCGAGTGGCCGCAGGACAGCACGAACCGGTCGCGTCCGAGCCAGGTCGGGTCGGACGGGTCGTGGGTCATGACGTTCTGGTAGAGCAGGTAGGCCAGCGGGGCCAGGGACATGGCCGTACCGGGGTGGCCGTTGCCGACCTTCTGCACGGCATCGGCAGCGAGCAGTCGGGTCGTGTCGACCGCGCGCACGTCGAGGTCGCTCCACCCGGCCTTCCTCGCCACCGGCAGTGGCAGACCCGGGTCGCGCTGTGCCAGCAGGCCCTTCGTCTTCGCCGTCCGCGTGGTGGTGGTTCTGGTGGGCTTCTTCGCCTCGAGGGCGGTGCTGGACGCAGCAGTGGGCACGGAACGGTTCTCCTTCAGCAAAGGGGTTGATCACGTACGGCCACGAGCCTAGTCCCCGCGCTGTGACGGACGACACCTCGCCCGGTGGCCGGCACCGCGGCGTGCCGACCGTCCTCGGCGACGGTCTAGACTTGCGATCGCAATGCTCACGTACCCAAAGGGGTCGGAGCGACGTACCAGCGGTGAGGATCTTCGTGACAACGGTGGACCCCCGCGCCGATCTCTCGGCGCTCCACGGTCCGGACGGCAGCGGGGTGAAGTTCCTCGTCGGACAGTACGTCTCGCTGATGAAGCCGCGGATCATCGAACTGCTCCTCATCACGACGATCCCCGTCATGTTCCTCGCCGAGCAGGGCGTGCCGGACCTCTGGCTCGTCGTCGCGACAGTCGTCGGCGGCACGCTCTCGGCGGGCGCTGCCAACACCCTCAACTGCTACATCGACCGCGACATCGACGCGATCATGCACCGCACGAGCCGACGCCCGCTCGTCACCGGCACGGTGAGCCCYCGCGGCGCTCTCGTCTTCGGCGTCGCGCTGACCGTCGTCTCGACGGTGTGGCTCGGGCTCCTCGTCAACTGGCTGAGCGCCTGGCTCGCCCTCGGCGCACTGCTCTTCTACGTCTTCGGCTACACCCTGCTGCTCAAGCGCCGCACCGCGCAGAACATCGTGTGGGGTGGCGCGGCGGGGTGCATGCCGGTGCTCATCGGCTGGTCCGCCGTCACCGGTTCGCTCAGCTGGTCGGCGTTCATCCTCTTCCTCGTGATCTTCTTCTGGACGCCGCCGCACTACTGGCCGCTGTCGCTGCGCTACAAGGACGACTACGCCGCGGCCCACGTGCCGATGCTGCCGGTCGTCGAGCGCTTCGTCGTCGTCGCGCGGCAGGTCGTCGTCTACTCGTGGGCCATGGTGCTGACGTCGCTGGCGCTCGTTCCCGTCCAGCACGTCGGCTGGGTCTACACCGCTGCCGCGATCGTCGCCGGGGCGCTCTTCCTGACCGAGGCGCACCGGCTTCTCGCCAGGGCACGGGCGGGCGCGGCCGAGGACGTGCTCAAGCCGATGCGCCTGTTCCACTTCTCGATCACCTACCTCACGATCCTCTTCGTGGGCGTGGCGCTCGACCCCATCTGGCACCTGCCGCTGCCGTTCTTCTCCTGAGCGAGACCCAGACCGCCACGCACCAAGCAGCGCGCTCAGGACGTCGGCGTGCCGTTCTCGAGGTAGAGCGTCCCTCCGGCGTGCCGGTGCAGGGCCGTGAGGAGCCGCTCGTTGTACGGCGCCACGTGTCCGGGCCAGTCGCCGGGGCCGGTCCAGTGGACGTCGCGGATCTCGCGTTGCTGCAGGTGTGCCCGCTCGATGACGGCGGGGTCGACGGTTCCGAGGTCGAAGACGAAGACCGTGGCGTCGGCCCACCCGTGCAGGGCCGGCAGCCAGTTGACCGCGAGCAGGGGGCCGGCGCTGACGACGAGGTCCAGCTCCTCCCGGACCTCGCGCACGACGCAGGCGGCCGGGGACTCGTGCCGGTCGACGACGCCGCCCGGCAGGTCCCACTCGCGCTTGTAGACGAGCTCGCACAGGAGCACGTGACCCGAGCCCGACCGCAGGACGCCCTGGGCGATGGCCCGCTTGGTCGGCAGGGTCGAGTCGAGCATCGCCGTGAAGCCCTGCTGCGTGTCCGGCAGGGCGTCGTCGCGGCGGCGGCCGAGCACCACGGTGTCCTGCCGCACCCCGGCAAGCGTCGCGTTGCCGCGCAGCTGCCCCTCGCGCCGCAGGCCCGCCCGCAGCGCGGTGCGCACCGATGCCCGGTTCTCGGGGTTGACGTGCGCCTCGACGCGTTCGAGGGCAAGCGCGTCGAAGGCCCACTCGACGAGCACGCGCACCGCCCGCGACGCCAGCCCCTGCCCGCGGAAGGGCGCGTAGACCGCCCAGGAGAGGACGCCCACGCCGGGGTCCTGCACGCGGACGTCCACGGTGCCGGCGGCGCGTCCGCGCCACTCGACCAGGTAGGTGACCCTGGTCCGTTCCGCCCACTCGGACCGGGTCCGTTCGATCCAGCCGCGATGCTCGTCCGCTGACGGTCCGACGGCCGGGAAGTCGAACCAGCGGGCGATCTCGCGGTCGTGCAGGGGGCGTGTGACGTCGCTGTCGTCGAGCGTCCACGGACGCAGCACGAGCTCGCCCTCGCGGAGCGTCGGCTGGTCGGTCACGACCACAGCCTAGGGAGGTCCTGGCGTCAGTCGGGTCAGACGGGGTGGCGCCTCGTCGAGAGGACCCCGAAGGTCAGGGCGACGGCGAGCAGGCTGGCGCCGAGCATGTGGACGAGGACGAGGAGCTCCGGAAGCTTCGTGAAGTACTGCACGTAGCCGATGAGGCCCTGCGCAACCGTCACGAGCAGCACCATGGTCCAGGCCCGACGCGCCTCGTCGGTCGTGGCGCTGATGCGCACCGCGACGAGGGTGGCGATGACGAGTCCGCAGAAGAGCATGACGGCATCGGCGTGCATCCACGACACGAACCGTGGGTCGAAGCCGGTCCGTGCCGGCCGGTCGGCATCACCGGAGTGCGGTCCGGAGCCGGTCACGATGACCCCGAGGAGCAGCACCACCGCGCCGACCGCGCTCGTGCCGAGCGCCAGGGTCCGGGCGAGCGGGTGCACGACGAGCTCGCCCGGGCCCGACATGTCGTCGCTTGCTCCACGCACGAGCGCCGCCGACAGCGCGACGAGGACCATGGACAGCAGGAAGTGCGGCATGACGCTCCACGGGTTGAGTCCCGTGAGGACCGAGATCCCGCCGAGCACGGCCTGCGCGGGGATGCCGGCGAGGACGCCGACCGCGACGAGGTGGAGGCGACGACGCTGCGGCCAGCGGGTCATGACCACCCAGAGCGAGACGAGCGCAAGGACGCTCACGACACCGGTCAGCGTCCGGTTCCCGAACTCGACGAGGTCGTGGTAGGAGCTCGCCGGAGTGCGGACCGGCGTGAAGGAGCCGGGCTGGCACTCCGGCCAGGTGCTGCACCCCAGCCCACTGCCGGTCAGGCGCACGATGCCCCCGGTGACCACGATGCCGACCTCTCCGACCAGGTTGGCGAGCAGGAGCGGACGGACCCAGCGCGCCGGGACGGCAGGAAGGTGACCCGCCGCCCGGGCGAGACGGCTCGTGCCGGTCGCGCGGTCGACGTGGGTCACGGTAGGTGTGGAGGACACCCCGCAAGGGTATGCCGCCGGGCGCGGTGCTCTCGCATCACCCTGGGCCGCTCGGGACCGGTCTCCGACGCCTCGGACGGCCGGTCAGGCGAGGTCATGCCAGACCACCTGCGAGCCGGCGTGGCCGGCCACGACGACCGTCACGACCGCGGAGACGGCCGTAAGCACGACGAGCGTCCCGGCGAGCAGCCCGACCGCGTGACCGCGGGGCGACTCCTCCTCCGGCGGCCGCACGAACCAGAGCGCGGCGAGGGTGAGGACCATGAAGAGGAGACAGAAGAGCCGGGCGCGGTCGCCCCAGGCGACGTGGGTGCTCAGCAGCTCGAAGTCCGTCGTGCCGGAGCGGACCCGCGACACGCGGCGCTGCAGGGCCTCACCGCTCTCGGCCGCGACGAAGGCCGAGGACCCGGAGATGACGGCGCCGGCGGCGGTCGGCCAGCGCAGCGCGCGCCGCCAAGCGGGCCGGACGACGTAGGCGACCGCCGACGCTGCCGACAGGGGCACGAGCACGACGACCGCATGGACGACGAGGGCATGCATCGGAAGACCCAGGATCTCGTCGAACACATCGCCTCCAGGCCGGTCGGGTCGTCGGTGTCGAGCGGTCCGGTCAGTCTCGTGCGTTCAGTCGTCGAAGCGGAAGAGACGCGCCGCGAGGACCGTGGCGACCAGTCCCCAGGCGACGACGACACCGAGGGCGGGCAGGTTCAGCCGTCCGTCCACGAGAGCCGAACGGAGGCCGTCGGCCAGGCCGGCGGAGGGCAGGTAGGCAGCGACGTGGGACACGCCGGGCGGCAGCTCCGTGCGTGGCACGATGACGCCGCCCAACCCGAGGAGGAGCACCCACACGAGGTTGGCGATAGCCAGCACGGCCTCGGCCCGCAGGGTCCCGGCGAGCAGGAGGGCCAGGGCCACGAAGGCCCACGTGCCGACGACGACGAAGAGGACGGCATACGCGATCCCGGACGTCTCCGGTCGCCACCCGAGGACGAGGCCGAGGACGGCGATGACGCCGATCTGCAGCACCTCGGCGGCGAGCGTGGCCAGCACCTTGGCGGCGACGAGGCCCCCGCGGCCGAGGGGCGTGACTCCGAGGTAGCGCAGCACCGCGTAGCGACGGTCGAAGCCGGTCGAGATGGCCTGCGCCGTGAAGGCGGTCGAGATGACGCACAGGGCGATGACCCCGGCCGTCGCGACGTCGATGCGGGTGCCGGGGCCCAGGCTCGGCGAGGTGGTCATGCTGAGCCCGATGAGCGCCATCGTGGGCAGGACCAGCGAGACGAGCAGCTGCTCGCCGTTGCGGAGCAGGCTCCCGACCTCGAACCCGGCCTGGGTGAGGATGCGGCGTCGCTGCGTCGCGGCCCGGGGGGTCGTCGACGTCCTGGGGGTGGTGGGGGTGGTCACGCGGCTCCCTTGCGGGTCAGGCTGAAGTAGACGTCCTCGAGGGAGCGGTTGCCGGTCACCGATCCCGGTGTGCCCTCCGCGACGGTGCGTCCGCCGTTCATGATGACGAGGTGGTCGGCGAGCCGCTCGGCCTCCTCGAAGGAGTGGGTCGTCACGACGACGGTGGTGCCCGCGTCGCGCTGCTCGGCCACGAGGTCCCACACGTCGAGACGGCCGTGCGGGTCCAGTCCGGCCGCGGGCTCGTCGAGGAAGAGGACCTCGGGGCGACCGAGGAGCGACGCGGCGAGCGCGAGGCGCTGCTTCTGGCCCCCGGAGAGCCGGCGGACCGTCGTCGACGCGAAGTCCGTGACGCCGAGCCGGCGCGCGACCGAGTCGACGTCGACGGGGTCGGCGTAGAGCCGGGAGAGGTGGTGGAGCAGGCGCAACGGCTTCGTGCCGTTGGGCAGGCCACCGGCCTGCAGCATGACGCCGACGCGGGCGCGGTGGTCGGCGCTCGCCTGCCACGGGTCGGTGYCCAGCACCCGCACGGTGCCRCTGTCGGGACGGCCCAGCCCGACCGCGCACTCGATCGCGGTCGTCTTGCCCGCCCCGTTGGGCCCGAGCACCGCCGTGATGCGTCCGACCGGCGCGCTCCACGTCAGTCCGTCGAGGGCCGCGACCTGACCGAAGGTGCGGTGGAGGTCGGACAGTGTCACCGCAGCGGTCATGGCTCATGAGTCTAGGCTCGGTCCCGACGACCCCGGCCATCGCACCTCGGTCGCCGCCGGCGTACCCCCTACGCTCTGCGACCACCGCCCATCCTCTCGACCGACCGACCACTCGACCCTGACGGAGAGCCCACCCGTGAAGATCGACCCAGCCGCCAAGCCCTTCACCGCCCTGGCCGCCGTGCCCACGGTGATCGCCGCGCTGGCCCGCCGACCGCGTACGACCGCCGCCCTCGGCCTGCTTACGGCAGGGGTGACCCTCTTCTTCCGCGACCCCGACCGCACCCCGGACCGCACACCGGTCTCCGACCCGGGCGTCGTGCTCGCACCCGCCGACGGCATCGTCATGCACGTCGGGGAGCCCCAGGCGGGCATCGCACCGCCCGGTGAGTGGCAGCAGGTCAGTATCTTCCTGTCGCTGCTCGACGTGCACATGAACCGCTCGCCCTACGGCGGCCGGGTCGTGGACGTCACCCATACGCCCGGTCGGTTCCTCGCGGCGTACCGTGCCGACAGCGCCACGAAGAACGAGCGCAGCGAGATCATCGTCGAGCGTGTCGTCGACGGACAGCGACGCCGCGTCATCTACCGCCAGCTCGTCGGACAGCTCGCGCGCCGTATCGTGACCCGGATCGAGCCGGGCGACGAGATCGCCACGGGCGCCCGGATGGGACTGATGAAGTTCGGTTCCCGCATGGACGTCTTCGTCCCGCCGGAGGTGCAGCTCGAGGTGTCCAAGGGCAAGCACGCCATCGGGGGAGAGACGGTGCTGGGTCGTTTCCCGGCGACGGACCTCTCGTGAACGGCGACTCGGCACCCGAGGAGCGACCTCGGCGGCGTGACCGCGTGGGCCGGCGGATGAGGCTGGTCTCGGCCACCGGCGCCCGCGTCATCCCGCTCGACCGGCTCAACCCGCGCGTCCGCGCCCGGGCCACGCTGCCGAGCCTCTTCACCCTCGGCAACATGCTCTGCGGGTTCTCGTCGGTGCTGCTGTCCTTCCAGGGCCACTTCCGTGCGGCAGCGGTCCTCGTCGGGATCTCGATCGTCCTCGACATCTGCGACGGCGCGGTCGCCCGTGCCGTCGGGGCGATCACCCCGTTCGGCCTGCAGTTCGACTCGCTCGCCGACCTCATCTCGTTCGGGATCGCGCCCGCCGTGCTCGTCTACACGTGGGCGCTGCCGGCCTATCCCGTCTGGGCCTGGGCCGGGGCGATGTTCTGGCTGGCCTGCGCCGCCTACCGTCTGGCCCGCTTCAACGTCACCATCGACCCGTTGGCCGACAAGCGCTACTTCGTCGGCCTCGCGAGCCCCGGTGCGGCCGGCGTCGTCATCTCCACCGTGCTCGCCATCGGCGACCCGCTCTACGACTGGGCGCCGCTCGTGCCGGTCGCGGCAGGCGTCGTGCCGGCCGCGCTCATGGCGTCCTCGTTCCGCTTCCGGTCCTTCCGCGACCTGCTCTCGCCCCGGCACCTCCGGATCACGGTGCCGCTCGGCGTCGTCATCGCGCTGGGACTCGCGCTCTTTCCCGGTGCGACAGGCATGGCGCTGGCCTACGGCTACGTCCTCACGTGTCCGCTCGGGTGGGTGACGGCGCCGCTGCGCCGCCGCTGGTTCGGGGAGGACGCCGTCGCTCCGCCGCGCACCCGGATGCCGTCCGTCATCATGCCCCCCGACTCCGACGACGACGCAGAAGACGACGCGGACGACGATCTCGACGACGGGCCCTGCCGGTAAGGCCGTCCTAACTGGAGCGGGCGGCCCATTTACGTCACAATGGTGTGGTGTTTATCGGAGAGCACGCCCCGCGTGAGACGAAGGCCGGCGAGGACGTCCAGCACGTCTCGCCGCTCGAGTCCCGCACGCGCTCGCGGGTGCTCCACATGGTCTCGGCCGACGGCCCGATCTCGGCCGCCGAGCTGGGGCGCCACCTCGACCTGACGCCGGCCGCGGTCCGCCGCCATCTCGACGCCCTCGTCGAGC
>NZ_JBFULD010000009.1:0-32240 GCF_056400505.1 Terrabacter sp. P5_B1 | reverse complement strand
CGCCGACGGCATCGCGCGCCTTCGGTCCACCTACGCACCCCACGGAAGGGTGACCACCCATGTCTGACAACCCGATGCAGCTCCTCTGCGACCCGGCGGCCGGGGACGACGAACGCCTCGCGGCCCTCCACGCAGCACTGGTCGAGCGCGCCTCGACGGAGTCCGCCGTCGACGCGACCTACCGCGTCGTCGACTCCCCCGTCGGCTCTCTCCTGCTCGCGGCAACGGAGAACGGAGTCCTCCGCGTCGCCTTCGAGATCGAGGACCACGACCGCGTCCTCGAGTCGCTCGCCGCGTCCGTCGGATCGCGGATCCTCCGCGGTGGTCACCGGCTCGACCCGCTCGCCCGCGAGCTCGACGACTACTTCGCCGGTCGCCGGCACGGCTTCGACGTCCAGCTCGACCTGCGGCTCGCGCGGGGCTTCCGGCTCGCCGTTCTGCGCCACCTCAGCTCGATCCCCTACGGCTCGACCGAGAGCTACGCCGAGGTCGCCGTCGCATCGGGCAGCCCGAGAGCGGTCCGCGCGGTCGGCTCGGCCTGCGCGACGAACCCGCTGCCGATCGTCGTCCCGTGCCACCGCGTCGTCCGCTCGGACGGCTCCCTCGGCGGCTACCTCGGCGGTCTGCCCACCAAGGAGCGCCTGCTAGCCCTCGAACGAACCGCTGCCTGACGGTGATCGGGTGGCACGATCGGGGGCATGCGCCCAGGAGACCGCTCGTGACCTGGCCCGTGCGTGCGACCAGGGTCGTCTACGAGAACCCGTGGATCCGGGTCCGCGAGGACGCCGTGACCCGACCCGACGGGAGCAACGGCATCTTCGGTGTCGTCGAGGTGCAGCGGCCGGCGGTCTTCGTCGTGGCGGTGACGGACGAGGACGAGATCGTCCTCATCACCGTCGACCGACACACCGTCGGCCCCTCGGTCGAGGTCCCCGCGGGTGGCACCGACGGCGAGGATCCGCTCGTCGCTGCGCGGCGCGAGCTCGGCGAGGAGACCGGGCTCGTCGCGGGCGAGTGGCGGCAGGTCGGGGCCATGAACGCCCTCAACGGGGTCTGCCGTGCGCCCGAGGTGGTGTTCCTCGCGACGCGGCTCGAACCAGCGCCCGGCGCCGCCGACGACGTGGCCGCCCGCCACGAGGAGGGCATCCGAGACGTCTGTCTTGTACCGGTCGCCGACGTGCTCACGCTCGTCGCCGACGGCACCATCACCGACGGTGAGACGATCGCCGCGCTCATGTTCGCGCTCGTGGCGTTGGGCCGCGTCGCCTGAGCGCGGCCGTCTCGGCGGCCAAACGGCATACGCCATCAGGCGGATCGGGCGCCCCGTGGAACGGTTCGGGGTGCACCGGTGTCTTGGGGTGTAGGGGACACTCGGACCCTGACGACACAGACCGGCGGGAGCCCATGAGACGGAGGGACGAGGCCGCGTTCCGCACGTTCGTGCAGGAGCGGCAGACGATGCTTCGCCGACGCGCTTACCTGCTCTGCGGCAGCTGGGCCGACGGCGACGAGCTCGTCCAGGAGGCCCTGGCGCGGGTCTACGTCGCGTGGCCGCGCATCGCCACCGGCGCCGAGACCGCCTACACGAGACGCACCATGATGAACCTCTACCTCAACGACCAGCGCAAACGGCGCCGCGAGGTCCTCACCGACGAGACCCCCGAGCCGCCGACGACCGAGCACGACCGCGAGCTCGCGATGACCCTCACCGACCTGCTGCGCGACCTGCCCGAGAAGCAGCGCGCGGTCCTCGTCCTCCGCTTCTGGGAGGACCTCACGGTGCCCCAGATCGCCGAGTGCACGGGCGTCGCCGAGGGCACGATCAAGAGCCAGATCTCCCGCGGGCTCGCCGCCCTGCGGGACCGTCTGGCCGAACCACCACTGACCGGGGCAGGAGCTTTTCCATGAGCGACGACACGACACGGCCTCGGGGCGCGGCTCCGGAGGAGGGCGAGCTGCAGCTGCGAAAGGCGCTGTCCACCATGAACGACCTCGAACCACCTCGCGACGACCTCTTCGCCCAACGGGCCCTCATGCGCGGCCGCGCGCGCACCTCCCGTCGTCGCGCCACCCTGCTCGGCGCCGCAGCCGCGTTCGTCGTCGCGGGGGCCGTCGGCGGCACGTGGGTGGCCACCAACCACGGCTCCTCGACGAGCGCCGCCACCGCGGGGGCGCCCGCGGCCCAGAAGGACTCGTCGGCCACCGACACGGGCAGCGGGGCCCGCAGCCCGCAGTCGCTCTCGGGCACCGCGACCCCCGGCGGGCCCGGCGTGGCCTCGTCCGTGCCGTCGGCCCGCGACACCAACCAGTGGTTCGGCACCCTCTCGACGCGACAGACCAACGCCTTCGACGCCATCGAGCCCACCGTGGCCTCGCGCTGGCCCGACGTCTTCTCGGGGGCGTATGCCGTCGACGCCGCGGCCTCTCACGTGGCCGTCGTGGTCACCCGCCACGACCCCGCCCTCGAGGCCTTCGTGGCGGGCGCGATGCCGTCCCCGACGGACGTGCAGTTCGTCGTCATGAAGCGTTCGCTGGCGGAGAAGCAGAAGGTGGCCGAGGAGATCGTCGACCAGCGAACACTGTGGCGCTCCAAGGGGATCGAGATCGTCGCCGTGACGCAGGACGCCCGCGGCGACCGGGTCGTCGTGCTGGCCGACGAGGGCTCCTCGCCCGGTCTCATCGCGCAGCAGTACGGCGACATCGTCCGCGTCGTGCCGTCCACGCCGGCAGCGACGGGCAAGCTGCCCGACGGGAGCACGCTGCCGCCGTTGCGGCGCTGAGGGGCGCTGAGGGGGCGCGGCTGAGCCGACCTCGCGTCGGCCGGCGCGGTTAGGCTGCTCGACATGGAGCAGCCGACCCCTCCGCAGGCACCGATCAGTCCTCTCGACGCGCTGCGCCGGATCTGCTTCCTCCTCGAGCGCGGCCGCGAGAGCAGCTACCGCGTCGACGCCTTCCGCAAGACCATCGAGGCCATCACCCTGATCTCCGACGACGAGCTGCGCGAACGCGTCGAGGCTGGAACGCTCAAGCAGATCAAGGGAGTCGGTGACTCGAGCGCAGCGATCATCGGCCAGGCCGTGCGAGGGGTCCTGCCGGCATACCTCGTCTCGGCGGAGGAGAAGCACGGCGAGCCGCTGACCCGAGGCGGCGCCGAGCTGTATGCCGCCCTCCGCGGTGACCTGCACGCGCACTCCAACTGGAGTGACGGTGGCAGCCCCATCGAGGAGATGGTCCTCGCGGCCGTCGAGCTCGGCCAGGAGTGGATGGCGCTGACGGACCACTCCCCGCGCCTCACCATCGCCAACGGGCTGTCCCGCGAGCGCCTCACCGACCAGCTGAAGCGCGTCGACGCCATCAACGCGAGCCTCGGCGACGCGTTCACGCTGCTCAAGGGCATCGAGGTCGACATCCACCTCGACGGCACGCTCGACCAGGACGACGACATGCTCGACCAGCTCGACGTCGTCACCGCCTCGATCCACTCGAAGCTGCGTCAACCCTCGTTCGAGATGACGCCACGGATGGTCGCGGCCGTGCGCAACCCGCACACCAACGTCCTCGCGCACTGCACGGGCCAGCTCGTCACCGGCGGGCGCGGCAAACGGCCGCCGTCGCAGTTCGATGCGGAGAAGGTCTTCCGGGCCTGTCTGGACCACGACGTGGCGGTCGAGATCAACTCACGACCTGAGCGTTGCGACCCGCCCGACGAGCTCATCGAGCTGGCGCGCGACCTCGGGTGCCTCTTCACCATCGACTCGGACGCGCACGCGCCCGGCCAGCTCGACATGAAGTCGTTGGGCTGCGAGCGCGCCGAGCGCCTCGGCATCCCGGCCGAGCGCATCGTCACGACGTGGCCGGTCGACGAGGTCCGGGCGTGGGCCAAGGGCTGACCTGACGACCCGCCGCTGGGCGTCGGAGGCCGATTTGGACGGTGCCAGAAACTCCCATATAGTTTCGACGTCCCAACGGATAGGTCGGGCAGGTCCCCATCGTCTAGCGGCCTAGGACTCCGCCCTTTCACGGCGGCAGCACGGGTTCGAATCCCGTTGGGGATACGCAGTACAGTTCGACACGCACCACCCAGTAAGGCCCCGTAGCGCAGTTGGTTAGCGCGCCGCCCTGTCACGGCGGAGGTCGCCGGTTCGAGCCCGGTCGGGGTCGCTTCACGTCAGAGGCGCCGCTCTCAGCAGAGAGCGGCGCTTCCGTCGTTTCGGGGACCGGCGCGTCTCCTAGGGTGGGCGCGTGCAGATCGCGGTGCTCGACGACTACCAGGGCGTGGCCCTGACCAGTGCCGACTGGTCACCCGTCACCGACCACCCCAGCACGCCGTGCACCGTCGAGGTCTTCCGCGACCACGTGAGCGAGCCGGACGCCTTTCTTCGGCGGCGTCGTCGAGGACGTACACGGCATACCTCGACGGCTCCCCGATCCGCCTGCTTTGAGACGAGATCGGGCGCGAGATCGGGCACCCGGTGCGCCCTGACGACGCCAGGTGCGCGATCTCGCGCCCGACCTCACCCGTCCCGACGGCGTATGCCGGGTGGCCGGGTCACGCTCAGCGGTGGCCGGCGCGCAGGACGAGCTCCAGCTCGAAGCGCACCTCGGGGTCATCGAGCGCGTCGCCGAAGAGCTCCTTGAGCTGCGCGACCCGGTAGCCGACGGTCTGCTGGTGCACGAACAGCTCCTCCGCGATCGGCGCCCGCTGCCCCTGGTGGCGCAACCACGACAGCAGCGTCTCGGTGAGGCGTTCACGGACGGCGGGCCGCAGCCCGTCGAGAGGCGCGAGGCGCGCGCGGGCGAGGTCGTCGGTCGCGAGCGGCTCGGCGTGCACGACGAGCTCGGCGAGGTGGTCCTCGACCCAGACCGGGGGCGTGTCGCGGTCGGACTGGTCCGGCCCCGGCCCGATCCCGTGCGCGCCCGCAGACGTGGCGAGGYGCAGGGACTCCCCGGCCTGCTGCCACGGTCGGGGTGGGCCCACGATCGCACGGCGCCCGCGCAGGGCGCGCTCCAGCTCGCGCCGGCGGCCCGAGCGGCTGGCGAACGGGAAGACGATGACCACATCGGTGCCCCGCTCGGCGACGAGAGCGTCCGGCCCCAGGGCTGCGCGCAGCCCGTCGACGTGCGGGAMCGGCACGAGCGCGACCCCGACGACTTCCGGCAGGGTCCACCCGACGGCCGCGGCGAGGCGTGGCACCCCACCCTCGCTCGAGTCGCCGCGCAGGATCATCTCGAGCAGCTCCGCCCGCAGCCGCACCTGCTCGCCGGCTCGCTCGGACTGCTCCTGCGCATAGCCCTGCGCGCTCGCCGCCGACAGCTCGTCGATGTAGGCGAAGAGCGACTCCCCGAGCGCGAGCAGCGCGTCGGGCGGCATCTGCGACACGTCCACCGTGCGTGAGATGGCCCGGAAGGTGACGCGCGCCCCGTAACGGTAGGCGGCGAGCAGCGACTCGAGGCTCCGGCCCGAGCGCACCTCGCCGCGACCGAGGCTCTCATAGACCCACTTGCCGTCCTCGGACAGGGCCGGGAGGCGCGTGCCCGGCAGGTCGAGGAAGCGGTTGAGCGCGATCGTGACACCCTGGCGCACCCCCTGCCCGAACCGTCCCTCCATGGGCATCGCATAGACGGGGACGTCACGGGGTATGCCATCGATGATCGCCTCGACGATGTCCTTGACGACGGGGCGCAGCACTGTGGACACTTCGGCGGGAAGAGACAACCACGGTGGGTCAGATGTGTCCTGTGCCACGTCGTCCTCCGGCAAATTGTCGTGACGCAACAGTTTCTCCGGTCAAAGAGTACGCCTCACCCCAAGATGCGGAGGGGCTTCGGCCTCGAAGATGGAACCATGACCCAGATCAGAGCTCTCCGGCGTGTGGCGTCGCTCCTGACGACCCCGCTCGCGCCCGAGGACATCCTCAATCTGGTGAACCCGCTGTCCTCGGCGCGCCAGCTGCGCGGCGTCGTCACCAGAGTGGTCCGTGAGACCCCTGACTCGACGACGATCCACTTCCGCCCGGGTCGCGGCTGGAACCCCCACGCCGCCGGCCAGTGGGCCCGCATCGGTGTCGAGATCGACGGGGTGCGCCAGTGGCGCAGCTACTCGCTGTCGGCTGCCGTCGGCCACGACCCCGCGATCACGGTGACCGCCATCGGCTTCGTCTCGACCGCCCTCGCGCGCGACACCAAGGTCGGCGACATCCTCTTCCTCGACACTCCCCAGGGCGACTTCGTGCTCCCCGAGCACCCGCGGCCGCTCCTGATGCTGACGGCCGGCAGCGGCCTGACGCCGGTCATGTCGATGATCCGCACCCTCGTCCCGCGCCGCCCCGACGCCGACGTCGTGCTCATCCACTCGGCGCGCACCCGCGACGAGGCCCTCTTCCACGACGAGCTGCTCGAGCTCGCCGACCAGTTCCCCGGCCTCACGGTCAAGCACTGGTTCACCCGCGAGGAGGGCAGCCGCCGCCTCGACCTCTCGGACGTCACCGACCTCGAGACGCTCTGTCCCGACTGGCGTGAGCGGGCGGCATACGCCTGCGGGCCCACGGAGTTCCTCGACGCGGCCACCGAGCTGTGGCTGCGCGACGGTGACGACGAGACCCACCACAACCTGACCATCGAGCGTTTCGCACCCGTCCTGCTGGAGGGATCCGGCGGCGAGGGCGGCCTGCTGACGTTCGAGAAGTCGGACAAGGAGACGGAGGTGGGCGGCGACGTCCCCCTCCTCGAAGCCGGGGAGGAGTGCGGCGTGGTGATGCCCAGCGGGTGCCGCATGGGCATCTGCCGCAGCTGCCTCGTCCCACTCGTCGCCGGGAAGGTCCGCGACCTGCGCACCGGTGAGGTGCACGGCGACGAGGGCGAGCTGATCCAGACCTGCGTCAACGCCGCTGCCGGACCCGTCCACCTGGACATCTAGGAAGGGAAACACCCCATGACCGCCACCACGAACCGACCGACGACGACGCCCACCGGCGTCGCCGACGCTGTCGGTGCCGTTGCAGGCACCGCCACGACGACCCGGCCCAAGAAGCCGGTCCTCGCAGCGTCCGGCGGACCCGTCAAGCGCCCGAGCGCCGCCGCGCACCTGTCCGACGCCGACGTCGAGCGCCTCGGCCAGGAGCTCGACGCCCTGCGCGACCGCATCATCTCGACGCGCGGCGCCAAGGACGCGGCCTACATCCGTCGCGTCATCCGCGTCCAGCGCACGCTCGAGGTCGCCGGCCGCGCCACGCTGCTGCTGTCGAGGAAGAAGACGGCGTTCGTCGCCGGGACCGCGATGCTGTCCGTCGCGAAGATCCTCGAGAACATGGAGATCGGCCACAACGTCCTGCACGGCCAGTGGGACTGGATGCGCGACCCCGACATCCACTCCACGACGTGGGAGTGGGACTTCGTCACGCCCGCCGCGGCGTGGAAGCACACCCACAACGACCTGCACCACACGTGGACCAACGTGCTCGGCAAGGACAAGGACGTGGGCTACTCCACCCTGCGCATGGCCGAGGAGCAGCCGTGGCGCCCGGTCAACCTCCTCAACCCGGTCATCAACGGCATCCTGGCTCCCTTCTTCGAGTGGGGCATCGCGATCTACGACCTCGAGCTCGAGGCGGTCAAGGACGGCGAGAAGTCCAAGGAGGCCCTCAAGAAGGACCTCAAGGCCGTGGGCCGCAAGGTGGTGCGCCAGTTCACCAAGGACTACGCCGCGACGCCGCTCGCCGCCGTGCCGTTCGGCTCCGGCAAGCAGGCCCTCCTCGGCACCTTCACAGCCAACGCGATCCGCAACGTCTGGGCGCACTCGGTCATCTTCTGCGGCCACTTCCCCGACGGTGTCGACGTCTTCACCGAGGAGGAGATCGAGGGCGAGACCCGCGGCGACTGGTACATCCGCCAGATGCTCGGGTCGGCCAACATCTCCGGCAGCAAGCTGATGCACCTCATGACCGGCAACCTCAGCCACCAGATCGAGCACCACTGCTTCCCGGACCTGCCGAGCAACCGCTACCACGAGGTCGCGGTCGAGATGCGCGAGATCTGCCAGCGCTACGGCCTGCCCTACACGACGGGCCCGCTGCCGAAGCAGGTCTACCAGGCGTGGGCCAAGGTCTTCCGTCTGGCACTGCCGAACCGCGCGAAGCCGCTGCCCAAGGGCGCCGTCAACGCGGCGGTCCCGCCGCGGCGCGTCTCGCTGCCGGTCGCGGCCAGTGTGGGGTGAGTCCCGTGTCGGGTGACCTCGAGGCCGCGGGCGTGCCGACGGCGGCCTTCTTCGACCTCGACCGCACCCTGATCCGGGGGTCCGCCAACTACCCGCTGGCGATCGCCGCCTTCCGCGGCGGTCACGTGCCGTGGAAGGACCTCGTCAAGGACACCGTCAACGCGATCTCCTTCCACCGCAAGGGATCCACCGACGAGGGCTCGGAGGCTCTGCGCGAGCGCATCCTCCGGGCCGTCGCGGGCATCCCGCAGTCCGACATCATCCACCTGACCGACGCGATCGTGCCGGGCATCGTCCGCAAGGCAATCCCGGCCTCGATGAGGCTGCTGGCGGAGGCCCGTGCGGCCGGGCATGACCGGATCGTCGTGTCGGCCTCCCCCATCGAGCTGGTGAGCCGCATCGCGACGGCGCTCGGCCTCGAGGGGGCCGTCGCCACGCGCAGCGAGCTCGACGACGAGGGCCGCTACACCGGCCACCTCACCGGCGAGTTCTGTTACGGCGCCGGCAAGGTCATCGAGATCGAGAAGCTCGCTGCCGAGCGTGGCTACGACCTCTCACGGTGCGCCGCCTACAGCGACTCCATCAGCGACCTGCCGATGATGGAGCGGGTCGGCACTGCCGTGGCGGTCAACCCCGACGGTGAGCTGCGCGAGCTGGCCCGGGAGCGCGGCTGGCGCATCGTCGAGGTCGGCCGGAAGCGCCACTGAGCCGTATGCCGTATGCCGTGGCGGGTGCGGGGGTCACCAGGAGGTGTGGAGGGGCCGCCCCTCGGCGAAACCGGCGGTGCTCTGGAGCCCGACGACCGCCCGCTCGTGGAACTCCTCCAGACTCTGCGCACCGGCATACGTGCAGCTGCTGCGCAGGCCGGCGACGATCTCGTCGATGACGTCCTCGACGGACGGACGCGACGGGTCGACGTACATCCGCGCCGTGCTGATCCCCTCCTCGAAGAGGGACTTGCGCGCGCGGTCGTACTCGGTGTCGGTGGCCGTGCGGTTGCGGACCGCTCGGCTGCTCGCCATGCCGAACGACTCCTTGTACTGGCGGCCGTCGTTGTCGGTGTAGAGGTCTCCGGGCGACTCCAGGGTGCCGGCGAACCATGACCCGATCATGACGTTCGATGCACCGGCGGCGAGCGCGAGGGCGACGTCGCGCGGGTGACGGACACCACCGTCGGCCCAGACGTGCTTGCCGAGCTCCCTTGCGGCCGCGGCACATTCGAGCACCGCCGAGAACTGCGGGCGACCGACGGCCGTCATCATCCGCGTGGTGCACATCGCGCCGGGGCCGACGCCGACCTTGACGATGTCCGCCCCGGCCTCGATGAGCTCCCGGGTGCCGGCGGCCGATACGACGTTGCCGGCGACGACGGGGACGCGCGGGTCGAGGGCCCGCACGGCCCGCAGCGCCTCGATCATCTTGTCCTGGTGGCCGTGGGCGGTGTCGATGACGAGGACGTCGGCGCCGGTGCCGAGGACCTCGGCGGCCTTGGCCGCGACGTCGCCGTTGATGCCGACGGCGGCAGCCACGCGCAGGCGCCGGTCGTCGTCGACGGCAGGTCGGTAGAGGCCCGCGCGGATCGCGCCGCCCCGGGTGAGGATGCCGACGAGCTCGCCGTGCTCGGAGACAACCGGAGCGACCTTGCGGCGCGCCGCGGAGAGCCGCTCGAAGGCCTCCTGCGGGTCGAGGCTGTCGGGGAGCACGACCATGTCCTCGTGCATGACGTCGTGCACCTGCGTGTAGCGATCGACGCCGGTCAGGTCCTTCTCGCTGACGATGCCGACGGGCTTCGGGCCGTCCACGACGACCGCGACGCCGTGGGCACGCTTGCCGATGAGCACGAGCGCCTCGCCGGCCGTCATGTGCCGCTCGAGCGTGATCGCCGTGTCGTGGACGAGGTGGCGCGACTTGACCCAGCCGACGACGTCGCGGACCACCTCGACGGGGATGTCCTGGGGGATGACGGCGATGCCGCCCCGGCGCGCGACCGTCTCGGCCATGCGGCGCCCGGCGATGGCGGTCATGTTGGCCACGACGAGCGGGATCGTGGTGCCGGACCCGTCGACCGTCGAGAGGTCGACGTCGAGACGGCTCGTCACGGACGAGCGGCTCGGCACCATGAAGACGTCGTCGTAGGTGAGGTCGAGCTGGGGCTGGAGACCGTTGAGGAACTGCACGGTCACCAACTCTAGGCGCMCGAGGCGGCCGAACGGCACGCGACGGTGTCACGACGGAGGGCGCGGAACGGCATACGCCCGCGGCGACGGCATACGCCCGTTTCTCCTGTGGCGGACGAACCGCGGGAGGACGATGGACGGTGGGCGCGCTTGCGCCCCGGATCGATTGGGGAACGCCATGACGGATGCGCCGCACGTGTGCTTCGACCGGATCCTTCCCAAGGACCTGATGCGCCCTCACCGGCGCGTGCGCGGCCCGGACGGCGCGGATCGTGCGATCTCGCCCATCGGCAAGGCGTGGATGAACGGCACGACCCTCAAGGTCCGCTTCCTCGAGGGCGCCCCTGAGCAGCAGGCGAAGGCCCGCGAGCAGGCTGCCTGGTGGCAGGCCGCGTGCAACATCGCCTTCGACTTCGGGGACCACCCGGACGCCGACATCCGAATCTCCTTCGACCCCAACGACGGCGCGTGGTCCTACGTCGGCACCGACAACAAGGGCATCCCGAGCAACGAGGCGACGATGAACCTCGGCTTCCTCGACGGCGGCACGGCCGGGCACGAGTTCGGCCACGCCGTCGGGCTGGCGCACGAGCACTCGAACCCCGAGGGCGGGATCCAGTGGAACGAGCCCGTGGTCATCGCCGCGCTCGCGGGACCGCCGAACCGCTGGGACGAGGCGAAGGTGCGCCACAACGTCTTCATGAAGTACTCGGTCAACCAGATCAAGGGGACGCAGTTCGACCCCGACTCGATCATGCTCTACGCGTTCCCCGCGACGTGGACGCTCAACGGCGTCGCGACCCATGCCAACGACGTCCTGTCGTCGCTCGACAAGGCGTTCGTCTCCGGGACCGCGATGTATCCGCGGTCGGCGCCGGTCGTCGGGGACGCCGTGACGCTCAGCGTCGACGGACCGAAGGTCGACGCCTCGATCGGGGCGGCCGGCGAGGAGGACCTCTACGCCTTCGACGTCGCTAGCGACGGGCTCTACGAGGTGACGACGCGCGGCTCCACCGACGTCTACCTCACGCTCTTCGGGCCCGACAGCGCCACGCACCTCGTCGGCGAGGACGACGACGGCGGCTACGGCGTCAACGCGCGCGTGCGGGCCGGCCTGACGCCGGGACGCTACGCCGCCCAGGTGCGCCACCACGCGTCGAGCGGCACCGGCGCCTACTCGATCAGCGTCCGCCGCCGCTGAGGACCGCGACCCTCCACCGAGGGCGTATGCCGTCCGGCCGCCGTCCGCCCGCCATCCGCCCGCCATCGGGCGGCCTGCGCCCTCGCGCTTCGCCTCCGGCGTAAGGCGTTGACCCGGGTCTGTAATCGAGTAATGCTGATTACATGATTACGAACGAAGCACTGGAGCGGGTGCGTGGCTGGTTCGTCGGCCGCCTCCCGGAGGAGTGGCGCAGCACGCCACCCGAGATCACCGTCGACCGCGAGGAGATCACCGTCGTCCTCACCGTCACCGACGTCGACCTGCCCGACGGGTCGAGCGCCGCCGAGCGCGACGAGGCGCGCGCGGGCCGCACCAAGGCCTTCCGCGAGGACACCCGCGGCCGCCGCATCGAGATCGCTCGCGAGGCCGAGCACCGTTTCGAGCGCAAGGTGTCCTGGGCCGTGCGCGTCGGCGATCGCACCGAGCTGTTCACCCACGTCGCGGCCCCGGCGATGACCCGACTGCGCCAGCCGGAACGACGCGTCCTCGACACCCTCGTCGACGCCGGCGTGGCCCGATCCCGCGCCGAGGCGCTTGCCTGGTGCGTCAAGCTCGTCGGCCAGCACGAGAGCGACTGGCTCGGGGAGCTGCAGGAGGCCATGTCACGCGTCGCGGACGTGCGCACCAAGGGACCGTCCGCGTGACGCCGGACGGTTTGCGGGAAGGGGCAACGGGTCGGCTATAGTTCCACTCGTTGTCCCGGCCAGGTAGCTCAGTTGGTACGAGCGTCCGACTGAAAATCGGAAGGTCGGCGGTTCGACCCCGCCCCTGGCCACCACCCGAAACCGTAGGTCAGAACCCTCTGACCTGCGGTTTTGTCGTTCCCGGCGTCGGCGACGCCGGCACCGCAATGTCGACGCGAGTGACCCTGAGTGGCCGCGACACGCCGAGCATCGCCGGGAGTTATCGCACGAGTTATCGCACGACGTCTCGACGTCAAGGCATACGTTCACCGCCCATCTTCTGTCGCCCGCGGCGATGCCTTTGACTGGCGCGGTCCCCGGGTAGTGCTCCAGGTGAATGGCTCGTGCGGCCCTTGTCACCGCGCACAGCGATGAGGCCGCCGCGACGGAGCCGTTTTGTCTAGTTTTGTTCACTCGACTGACGTCGTCATTCCTCTGGCGTAACCTCCCCATCGAGGATGTCCCGACAACACGCGGAGTGAAGGAACGTCGACAGGGAACTTGTCGGCGGGCGCCGGGACCGGCAGTCCGAGATAGTGTGCTGCAACCACAAGCTCAGGCGGATGGTAAAAACGGAACCTGACGGCACGGTGGTGGCCACGGAGGTCAGGATCGAAATGTCATGGGCGACACAGGGGGAAATGGTTTTCGTGGTCCAGCTGCTTGGGGTGGCAAGGTGATCCTTGGGCTCGGCCGGCAAGAATCCAGCCGCGGCGCGTGCTTCGCTCTCGAATCGGCCCATTCGCATCTGGCGGTGGGTAGGCGCCCATGAAGTCAATCGATGCGCCTCCCGATCCGGCCCTACTCGAGTCCATGAGATCGATCGGCTACACCGTGGAATCGGCTGTAGCGGACGTTATCGACAACTCGATCGCAGCAGGTGCGAGCCAAGTGGACGTCCTCGTCAGCGCCGACGGCCCCTTTCACCTTGCCGTGATCGACAATGGTCGCGGCATGACTCGTCCTGACGCCGTGAACGCCATGCGCTTGGCGGTCGTAAGCGCAACCAAGTCGCGAGGGCCCGAGGATCTTGGCCGGTTCGGGCTTGGGCTGAAGACCGCTTCGCTGTCCCAGTGCCGAACCCTGACCCTCGTGACGAAGGCGGAAGGAACTGTCACTGCCCTGCGGTGGAGCCTTGATCACGTCATGACCACCGGGAACTGGGCGCTCATCGAGCTGGAGATCGCAGAGGTCAAGGGCCTCCTAGGATGGCGTGACCTTGACGCGGCGATCTCAGGGACGCTGGTGCACTGGGGCGACTTGGACCAACTCGCCATGACGGAGGGAGGCGAGCAGGAGGATCTAGACACGGTCGCGCTGAGAGTGCGAGACCACATCGCGCTGGTCTTCCACTTGTTCATCGCCGGTGACGGAGCCCGGAGGGTCGCCTTTCGTATGAACGGGGGAGCTATTGCTCCGCTCGACCCATTCATGTCGACCTCACCGAAGATCCAGCGCACTGAGTGGGAGCCGATAGACGTCGAAGGGGAGACGGTGCGACTGATGGCGTTTACGCTGCCCTACCTCAACAGGCTCTCGGCAAAGGAACGCGACAACGTCCTGAGGCTTGGCGGGCTGCGTGAAACGCAAGGCTTCTACGTCTATCGAGGTGGTCGTCTGGTCATCTGGGGAACCTGGTTCCGAGTGATGCCCCGGAGCGAGATGGCCAAGCTGACGCGCGTCCGGGTTGATATCCCCAACTCCTTAGACCACCTATGGGCCCTAGATGTCAAGAAGTCGACGGCGGCGCCGCCCCCGAAAGTCCGGAACCGTCTGCGAGAGCTCGCGAGGACCATGACGCTTCCCGGGGAGCGGGTGCAAAAGTTCCGTGGCCGCAAATTGAGCACTCCGCTGAACATCGACTACGTGTGGAATGTATTTGAGGACGCTACTTCGTTCCGATACGAAATTAACTCGGCGCACCCGACGATCGAGGCCTTCAAACAAGAACTGTCGGAGGCTCAGCGGGTGCGGTTCGAGCTGGTGCTCGACGACATCCAATCCACCTTCCCGGTCATCGATGCGCACAACCGGATGAGCAGCGACCGGATACCCTCGCTCACTCCCAGCGACGAGGACCTGTTGAAGCGCGCGGAGAGTTCTTGGGAGCTTATGCGGGAGCACGGGCTACCTGTCGACAACTTCATCGCAGGGCTCGCCAGCGCAGACCCGTACTGCGAGGTGCCGAACTTCGCTCACATCATGAAGGAGCGGCTTACGCCATGACCGCCACCGACCACAAGCCGGAGTCCGCCCTGCTGAGCCCCGGCCTTGAGGGCGCCGTCACGATTCTTGTTGACACGATTGTCGTCCGACATGGCACTCCGGCTCCGCTCAGCGCGGCTGAGGAAACCATCGAGTTGATGCGACCCGCCATCGAGAACATGTTCCCGGAGTCGGCTGATCCGCTGGTCTTCAAGCTCTTGGCGCGCACGGCGATCCAACGCATTGCCGTGGACATCGAGCCACCGGTGGTCATCAAGACCCACTACCAGCCATGGTTCGTCGACGCGGTGACCTCCGGCGAGATCCAGCTCGCCCGTTGGTACTCCTACAAGCAGCACCTGATGATCGACAAGGGATTTCCCCCCCAGGTGCTTGATTCCATCGATCAGTCAAGCAGTGAGGTGGTCGACCTCCTCGGCGATCCCCGGCAGCAAGGGACGTGGAAGCGCCGGGGTTTGGTTATCGGCGAAGTTCAGTCAGGGAAGACGGCCACCTACATCGGCATCGTGAACAAGGCGGCCGACGCCGGCTACAAACTGGTGGTCCTGCTCACGGGCGGCACTGAGTCCCTGCGGAAACAGACTCAGTTCAGGGTCGATGAGGGCTTCCTCGGCAACGACTCCTCTGTGGTCGGTCACGACAAAGCGTTGGGCGTGGGCCGTCATGCCAAGGAGAAGTTCCTACGGGGTCAGGGGATGACGACATACGCCAAGGACTTCGTCGAGACGTCTCTCGGAGGCCAGAACGTCCAGATCGATCCCAACGCGGATCACCCGTATGTGTTCGTGATCAAGAAGAACAAGACTCCCTTGACGAACTTGATCAAGTGGCTCTCTGGACAATTCGACGGGTCGCAGTTCGACATCCCCATGCTCGTCGTCGACGATGAGTCTGACTACGCCTCAGTGAACACGAACTACGGCACGGCCGGCGACCAGAGCCCCACTCTGATCAATCAGAGGATTCGTGAGCTCCTTGCCCTCACCACCCGGTCTTCGTACATGGCCTTCACGGCCACGCCTTTCGCCAACGTCTTCATCGACCACGCGTCCTTTGATGAGGCCCTCATGGACGACCTCTTCCCTCACCACTACATCTTCTCCCTCTCCGCACCGTCCAACTATGTGGGGGCCGCGAGGTACTTCGGAACGACGGAGAATGCGCTCTCGGCGGCGCTCGTAGACATCACCGACGCCCACGATGTGTTCCCGCCCAAGCACAAGTCCACCTTGTCGGTTCCGACCATGCCCGCGAGCTTGGAGGAGTCGATACGATCCTTCGTCGTTGCCAGCGCGATCCGCTTGGCGCGAGGAGACAAGGAAAGTCGCTCGATGCTTGTGAACGTGTCGAGGTTCAAACACGTGCAAAATCAGGTCCACGAGCTCGTGACCGCCTACTTCGCCCGAATCAAGAACGCCATCGAGCTCCATGCGCAACCACCCGTCCGAGGCGCTGACAGCCACTCGCAGATCGCGGCGCTCGGGCACACGTTCAATGTCCACTTCAGCGACGCGGGCGTCAGCTGGGAGCAAGCCAGGGACAAGCTCCTCGCGGTGGTCATCGACACCACGGTTGTGCTCGTCAATTCGTCCCGGGACAAGGGCAGCGACGACAAGCTGCACAACATGATTGCGGTCGGTGGAGACGTGCTGTCTCGAGGACTGACCCTCGAAGGCCTGACTGTCAGCTACTTCTACCGGATTGTGGGATCGGCTGACACACTCCTTCAGATGGCCCGTTGGTTCGGTTATAGGCCCGGGTACGAGGATCTTGTCCGCATATGGATCAGCCCTGACGTGTCAGACCAGTTCCGCTTCGTCGGCGACATCTGCCGGGAATTGACGGATCAGGTGGCAACGATGCGCGACCTTGGACGCACCCCGGCAGACTTCGGACTCATGGTGCGCAAGCACCCGGAGAGTCTGGCCATCACCGCCAAGAAAGGGGTGGCCGAGACGAAGTCGATGGTCATTTCGCTGTCCGGGCGACGTATCGAAACCACCAAGATTCCCGCCGCGGAAAATATCCTCGAGGGGAATTGGGCGGCCGTCCTGAAGTTCTTGGAGGAGATCGACTCGGTCAGCCCCGGCGTATGGGAGCAGCCCGACCTGCAGTTCAAGGGCAAGATCGGCGTCCCGAAGGAGCAGATTGCACAGCTGTTGGCTGAGTTCCGCTATGACCGAGGCAACCTGATCATGGCCAGTTCGTTGGACAAGATCCTCAGGGACCAATCGGGCCCGGTCTTCCAGAACTGGACTGTCGGCGTGGTCCACGGGAGTGGCACGGATCTTCAGCTGCTTCCGGGCTTGGCGGTGCGACAGCCGAAGCGCGCTGTTCGCCACTCGAACGACGGCATCTCCAGTTCCTTCCGAGTCTCCGGGAGTTCTGCTCGCTTGGCCGGTAGCACAGACCTGGCTCGCACCTACAGTCACGATGGGGAAGCCCTGACAGAGCCCGACGTTTATGCCGACCTGCCCAACCCGACACTTCTCATCTACCCTCTCGAACCCAGTTTCGACGGCGTCCAAGCGAAGGCGATGCTCGGGGAGGCCGGCGCGGAGGAGGAATTGCAGCGCGCTCAGGCGGCGTGGGCGTCGGTACAGGCGCGTGACGTCGCAGGTCTCATGGCGCTGAAGCTTGCGATTCCGGGTAGGCCGGGCTCGAAGGCGGGGGATGTCAAGTACTGGCTGAATGGGCCCGCCATCGAGGAATTCGCGGAGGATTACAACATCAGTGCTTTCGACGCCGACGACTTGGACGAGTGAAATGACTCTGATCGACGTGTGGCGCGAGTATCTGACGTCATCTGACCATGGACTGCACCTCGCCGACGCCGGACACCCGCTGCAGATTTTCGTGGGCACGACTGAAGCCGGGGAGGCGCGGATGGTCATACGGTCCGGGGCGAAGCCGCCTAGGCCGCAACTCTCGGATGTAGTCCTCGTCGAGCGGCGCCAAGACCAGGGCAACAAGTGGAACCTCGTGTTCACACTGCAGGACCGGAGGTTCGACGAAGTTCTCCTCCGCCTCGCAGACGACGTGCACGCTCGCTCGGCTCTCGCGTCAAGCGAGGCGGCAGCGTTGGACCGCGTAGGAGTCGTCATCGGTGAGTGGCGCCGGCTCCTAACGGCCCGCCCGACCAAGCGATTGTCCATGGAGGAGCTGCGCGGTCTGGTAGGGGAATTGTGGCTCCTGCTGGGTCGCTTCAGCGCGGCGCATGGCATCGCTGGCGCCGTTGAAGGCTGGCTAGGCCCTATGGGTCTTCCGCAGGACTTCTTCTTCGCCGCCGACGGACATCACGAAGTGAAGGCCATTGGTCCTGGCACCGTCCGACTGAAGGTCTCATCGGAGCATCAGCTAGACGTCGAGGATCTGCAACTACTTGTGCTGCTTATCTCGAACTCCGATGAGGGCGCCCTGCGGGCGGTGAACCTCGTCCAGCTCGTGCATCGCGTTCGGAATGGTCTGACCTCCTCCGGCGACAGCGCGGAAGGCTTCGAACAGCGCTTGTCTCGGCTCGGGGTGGACTTGACGGACTCGTTCTACGAGGAGACGCACTTCGTGGTTTCCCGGGTCTCGTCCTACGCGGTCGCCCCGGACTTCCCGGCCATCCGGACGTCGAAGATCCCTGAGGGTTTGAGCCGCGTTAGATATCAGATCGACCTGTCTGCGATCGCGCCCTTCTGCACCCACGAAGAGACGGTGAAATGACATGGACGTCGAAGAGTTCCGAGCTGATCTAATCAATCGCGCCGCCACACGCGCCTCGGTCGATGGGGTCTTCACCTCGGACGCCTTCTTGGAGGAGGTCTGCGACCTGATGGTCGGTGCGAGCGAGGTCGGCTACGTCGATCGGCTGTCCTTCACCGGTTGGGGTCGACGTCGTCAATCCTTGGCAGTACATGGATATGCACATGACGAGCAGGATCGATCGGTCTCCTTGTTCGTTCAGCACTTCACCGGAGGCGCTGCTACGCCCACCCTTACGTACACCGACGCGTTGGCGTCCTTGCGGGCCTTGGAGCAGTTTCTCAAAGAGGCACTGTCCGGAGATTTCATCGTCGACCGCGAGCCAGCCTCGCCGGAGTACCAACTGGCCCAAACCCTGCGCGAGCTGCACGAGCTCGGTGCCCGTCACGTCGAGCACAAGGTCAGCCGCTTCCGGCTCTACCTCCTCACGGATTCGGTTCTCAGTTCGCGCGCCAAGGCTGTTGAGTCGAGTTCCGTGAACGAAACCCCAACCGAGTTCCACATCTGGGACATGACGCGCTTCCATCAGATCCACGAGTCCGCGCAAGGACGCGAGGCTCTGGAGCTGCCGCTCCGGGAGTGGGGTGTGGCAGGAATCCCAGCATTGCGTGTCAAGGACAGTTCGCGGGACATCACTACCTACCTGGCTGCTGTCCCGGGTGGCCTTCTCGCCTCGTTGTACGCAAAGCACGGCAGTAGGTTGCTCGAGGGAAACGTACGGTCGTTCCTGACGATCCGCGGGAAGATCAACCGCGGCATAAGGGACACGGTGATGCGGGAGCCCGGCCACTTCCTTGCCTACAACAATGGGATCAGCGCCACTGCCTCCAGCGTCCAGTACTGCGATGGCATGATCACCGACATCACCGACCTCCAGATCGTCAACGGCGGGCAGACGACAGCCTCCCTCTTCTATGCGACCCAAGCCAACCGAGACGCGTCTTTGAAGGACGTCTTCGTGCAGATGAAGCTCGTCGTCGTGTCACCGGAGGAGGCCGTGGAGATGGTCCCGCTCATCAGCCGGTACGCCAATAGTCAGAATGCCGTTCGAGAGGACGACTTCTTCTCCAACAGCCCGTTCCACGTCATGATGGAGGGACTCTCGAAGAAGGTCCTCGCTCCGGCGCGGACTGGCGTGAACTTCCAGACGAAATGGTACTACGAGCGGACCCGCGGTCAGTACCTGAACGAGCGAAACCGTCGCTCGCTGGCTGAGCAGAAGAAGTTCGAGGCAGAGTTTCCCCGCAACCAAGTGATCACCAAGACCGATGCGGCCAAGTACGTCGTTTCGTGGGAGCAGCAGCCACACCTCGTGAGTGCGGGTGCCCAGAAGAACTTCAAGGCATTCGCGAGCGTAGTCGCCGACAAATTTCAGAAGGACCCCGGGCACTTCTCGGATGGATACTTCAAGCGGCTCGTGGCCAGGGCCATCTTGTTTAACACGGTCAGGTCGGCGATCGCGAAGGCGGACTGGTACGAGTCGGGATATTTGGCGAACCTGACCGCATATGCGGTCGCAAAGCTGGCTCGCGAGATCGGACGCGAGCCGCGTGCTGCATCCTTCGACCTCCTTACGATCTGGGAACGCCAGCAGGTGGGGCCGGCGATGCTTGCCGAAGGGGTCTCTATCGCGCGCCTCGCCTTGGACGTCCTCACGGGGAATGACAGGTTCGTTGTGAACGTCACCGAGTGGGCGAAGCGTGAGGCTGCCTGGAAGCGCTTGGCAGATACGCCCTACAAGCTGAGTGAGACGTTCTTGGGTGAGTGCCTTCCCATCAGGCTCAACGCTCAGGGTGAACGTGAAGTGACCCTAAACTCTCGCTTCGACCCCTCGGTGGAGGCTTGGCTCCATGTCGAGGAGATCGAGGAGTCCACGTGGCATGACCTATACGCTTTCCTGCGGAAATCAGCTGCGACCAACCTGAACACGTTGGAGAGCCGCCTTCTCACAGAGATGACCAGGGGACGTCGCGCAGTCATGGACCTCACCGGATCCAGAGTCCTTCTCGGTGCATATGTGAAAGGGCTCAACGCCGGCTGGCAGGAACCATCGTGACCGACCGGGCATGGATGGCCATGATGCGAGGTCACCCCGGATCACGGCGTAGACGACATCAGCGACTTGGCGGGCCAAGTAGGGCGTACGGCGTTACCCACCTACTGGTAGCGCTGCTTTCGACACTCGAGCTTGTCGCGAACGAGTAGACCCGCGACCGGTGAGTCCCTCGACGCTGCCTATCCACGTCGGTCAACATCTTCGTGTGGCGAGATTCGACTGGACGTACGACGAGGTCGTCCTTGCAGCGAGCCTCGTTGCACTGAACGCGTACCGGGGCCTGCGGGTGACCAATAGCAAGGTCGTCCAGCTGTCGGAGCTGCTCAGAGCCGCGCCGATCCATTCCACGAAAGGTCGGCCGGACAACTTCCCCAGCCCGAGCAGCGTGCAGCGCAAAGACTTTCGACATCGCCCCCCAACACCCGGACTACACCGGCAAGCCGCCCCGGGGCGGGCCACACGACGCCGAGGTGCTGGTGGCGTTCATCAGCGAGCCCGTTCGGATGACCGCTCTCGCCACCACACTACGCCACCAGATCATCGCACCTCCCGACACAGCGCCAGCTGACGACGCTGACCTCGATGAACTCACCGCGCACGAGGGCAGAGCACTAGCCGTGACCCACCTCCGGCGCGTGAGCCCAACCCCAAGTTGCGCACCGCCAGGCTGGCCGCGGTCACAGCCAAGGGCCTGCCGATCGCTTGCGAAGTCTCTGCGGGTTCGACTTCGCAGCTCCGTACGGCGAGCCGGGGGAGGGCTACATAGAGGTCCACCACGTGCTCCCACTGCACGCATCGGGACCGGTCCTGACCCGGCTCGATGACCTCGCCCTTTTGTGGTCGAACTGCCACCGCATGACCCACCGGGCACGGCCTTGGCTCACGCCTTCGGCCCCAAGGGAGCTCATGGGCGATAGCAGGTGAAACGCGGACGTTGGGTGGCTACTGCTGACCCTCGGTCACCGCCCGATCCCGCAGCGTCCTGAGGTTGATGACCGCGATGCCCTCTTCCTCATCAGGCAGGTAGAGCTGATGGGTGACTCCGTCGTAGCGGCTATCGGTGTCGATGTCGATCTCCATTCCGCCCTCCTTGAGCAGGTGTTCCTGGAAGTCCCAGCAGACGAGGATGTCGATGTCGTTCCTCGACTTCACTCCGTCCCTGAAGTCCTGCAGCACGCTCTGCAGCCGATCCTTGAACTCGATAACCACCTCGAGGGGGCCGTCGTCGTCGGTGTACCGGGCGATGAGGTCGTACTGCGTTGAGTAGCCGGTCGCAAGCGCCTCGTAACCCTTGATCTTGTTGGCCCCAAGCAGCTCGTGGAAGAGCGCCGCGACAGCGGCTTCCTGCTGCGTGGGGACCTTCATGAAGGGAATTCCCGGCCACTTGAGGTCGGCCCGCTTGCCCGCCTCGTCAAGTGTGTTCCGCATCCGCTGGCGACGCTCAGCGGGAGTCTCCGTAGGCGTTGGCGGCTTGATGTCAACGGGGAGTTGGTACTTCGCCACCTTCTCGAATTGGGAGAACAGCTCGAACACGGCCTGCTGGAGGCGGTTCCTGAACTGCCAGGGGATCGACTTACGGCCCATGTCGAAGTTGATGCGGTCGTAGTCGACCAAGAAGATGCAGCGCCTGTAGTAGGCAGGGTAGGCACCAGCCGCCGCCGGGTCGATCATCACGCCCGTGGGCATCGATTTGGTTACTACGAAGATGCCCGGCTGCACGAGGCCCACGGACTTCAGATGGTGAGACTGGGCTAGGTCCTCCGTGATGGCCTTGTTGCCTGGGAGCATGGCGCCATAGACATAGATGGTCTCTTTGCCCGAGCCCACCTGCACCTTGCCGGTGACGACCTTGGACTTGAGGTACTTCTCCTTGGCCACCTTGGAGGTCTTGGCCACCAAGGAGCGATTGACCTCCTCAATGGTCACCGACTTCGGACCCGCGACGTCCGGGTAGCCCACCTCGACAGGTTGGTCTTCCACGAGCCAATTCGTCGCGGAACGCCACGTGTACGTCACCTCCAGCTCGGGCAGTTCCTCGCCACGCAGCAGCTTGCGGGTGTCGCCGATTGCGGTCCGCGTCCGCAGGAGCCACTTCAGCTCGTCGCCTGTCAGCGAGAAAAGATCCTGCTCGGGACTAGATGGCACGCCATGGAGGCGCACACGTGTGAAGCTTCCATCGAACCCGTCGGGAGCCTCATCCTCAGGGAGGTCGGTCAAGTTCAACGTGGGGGCCGGCGCGGCGGTCGAGTTCAGCCACGTGGAGGCGCCGACCAAGGTGCACCTAGTCGCTTCGTCCTCGGTCCGCGTTTCCATCAGGAAGTCATTGCTGCTGAACGCCACGTAGGTCAGGCCGACGCCCTTCTCGCCAACTTGGGAGTCATCGCCATCCTTGTCGCTGCCACCCGGGGAGAGCACTTCCTCAATGAAGTCACGGCGAATGCCGCCGCCGTTGTCGATCACCTCGATGGAGCGGTTGACCGCATCGACCATCACATGGATCCGACCGGCCGGTGGCGTCCCCTCGGAGCCACGACGACGCTCGATCCCATCACGAGAGTTCTGCAGGAGCTCGGCCAAGATGTCCCAGAAATGGTGGTAGCTCTGCAGGATGCCACGAAGCTCGCGCTTGACGGCGAGCTCACTCTTCCGCAGCAGGAAGTTGGGAACCTCGGTCGCGGCATCTGTCATGGGGTTGATCTCCTTCGATGGGCAGCGGAGGCTGGACAGGGGGACCATACCGCTCGACACGGGCGCTCCCCCTCCGGCGGCTCCGACTCCAATGCCTCCGGCCACCAAGAGGCCATGGACGGAGGCTGGCGAGGCCGTGAAGATGCCCTTCGAGACGGAACGCACGCTTATGGATGGCGTATTTGCGGAGCACTCTAGTGGGATCGGATTCGAGCGCATCATGCCCGTGGAGTGGATCGGCATGGGCGTCTCCAACCAGCCCGAGATCGGCTCTTCGCCAACAGCAGCAACATTTCACCGAATTTCGCCGCCCGTTGACCACGCCGGCCTGCTGGTCTCGCCCTCGCCCAGGACCTCGTCACAGCGCCCAGTGGGAGGCACTAGGTTTCATATCTTCAGCGGGGCTGACCGCATCTGCTAGGCACAACTGTCTTGAGCTGAACGCACGAGGACCTTCAGCATCAGGTGTGTCGACGACGCTTGAAAACGAGGCCATAGCGACGGTCGAAAACGAGGCCACCCAGACAGATTGGTTGGGTGATCTCAGTGGAGGATTGGGCTCTGATCCGGCGGCTGGTCGCGGACGGTGTTCCGCAGCGCCAGGTAGCGAAGGATCTCGGGGTCGGACGGTCGACGGTGGCGCGGGCGTTGGCCTCGGATCGTCCGCCGAAGTACGAGCGGCCGGCGGTGTCGACGGCGTTCACGCCGTTCGAGTCGCTGGTGCGGCAACTGCTCGCGGCGACGCCGGACATGCCGGCCACGGTGATCGCGGAACGGGTCTGCTGGGACGGGTCGATCACGTGGTTCCGTGACAACGTCCGAGGGCTACGTCCGCAGTATCGGCAGGTCGACCCGGCGGACCGGTTGACGTGGTTGCCCGGGGATGCGGCGCAGTGTGACCTGTGGTTCCCGCCACGGAAGATCCCGCTCGAGGACGGCAGCACGGTGTTGTTGCCGGTCATGGTGATCACCGCGGCCCACTCGCGGTTCATGGTCGGCCGGATGATCCCGACCCGGCACACCGAGGATCTGCTGCTCGGCATGTGGGTGCTGCTCCAGCAGCTGGGGCGGGTGCCACGCAGGCTGATCTGGGACAACGAGTCCGGCATCGGCCGCGGCAAGAGGCACGCCGAAGGTGTGGGGGCGTTCACCGGCACACTGGCTACCACGCTGCAGCGGTTGAAGCCCTACGACCCCGAGTCCAAGGGCGTGGTGGAGCGGCGCAACGGGTTCTTCGAGACCTCCTTCATGCCGGGCCGGACCTTCGAGTCACCGGCCGACTTCAACACCCAGTTCGCCGACTGGCTCACCATCGCGAACGCCCGGATCGTGCGCACCACCCGGGCTCGTCCGGTCGAGCTGCTCGATGTCGACAGGGCGGCGATGCTTCCCCTGCCGCCCGTGGCGCCGACCGTGGGTTGGGTTAACCGGGTCCGTTTGGGTCGTGACTACTACGTCCGCGTCGACTCCTCGGACTACTCGGTCGACCCGGCGGTGATCGGCCGGTTCGTCGACGTGACCGCGGACCTGGCCAGGGTCGAGGTGCGCCACGAAGGACGCCTCGTCGCCGCTCACGACCGAGTCTGGGCACGCGGCATGACCATCACCGATCCCGTCCACGTCGCCGCGGCCAAGGTGCTGCGCGAACAGTTCCAGCGACCCCGACCAGCGCCGGATCCCCAGGAGGGCTTGGCGCGGGACCTGGCCGACTACGACCGCGCGTTCGGGCTCCTCGACGGCGGGCTCGCCGATGGTGAGGTGGCCTGATGACCAACCAGGACCAACAAGGCGAAGAGCAACGGCAGCGAGCCGCTCAAGCAGCTGACCTACTTGGCGTCGGCGTTGAAGGCGCCCCGGATCATCGAGGCCGCCGCGCGGCTGGCCGACCACGCCCGCGACGCGGGATGGACCCACGAGGAATACCTCGCCGCAGTGCTGGACCGTGAAGTCGCAGCCCGCAACGCATCCGGCGCACAGCTACGCATCCGGGCCGCCGGGTTTGCCGCAAGGAAGACGATCGAAGAGTTCGACTGGGACGCCCAACCCGCGGTCCGTCAGCAGATCGCCGCACTCGCCTCCGGCGGCTTCCTCACGGAGGCCCGCAACGTCGTGCTGCTCGGCCCGCCCGGCACCGGCAAGACCCACCTGGCCACCGGCCTGGGCATCGCCGCCGCGCACCACGGACATCGGGTCCTGTTCGCGACTGCGACCGAGTGGGTCACCCGCCTGACCGAGGCCCACCGCGCCGGCCGGCTCCCGCAAGAGCTCGCGCGGCTGCGGCGCTATGGACTGATCATCGTCGACGAAGTCGGCTACCTGCCCTTCGAGCAAGACGCCGCGAACCTGTTCTTCCAGCTCGTCTCCTCCCGCTATGAACACGCCTCGCTGATCCTCACGTCCAACCTGCCGTTCAGCGGCTGGGGAGGTGTCTTCGGTGACCAGGCCGTCGCCGCCGCGATGATTGACCGCGTCGTGCACCACGCCGACGTCCTCACCCTCAAAGGCGCCAGCTACCGGCTCCGCAACCGCGGCATCGACACACTGCCCAGCATCAGAGCCCAGGACACGGCAGACTAGAAACCACGAACCGGTGGCCTCGATTTGGAACGTCGGATCGGCCTCATTTTCGAGCGTTGTCGACAAGGTGATCCGTCGAGGGTGCCGGCGCTATGACGTCAGCTGGCCTTCCTCGTCCTAACCGCCTCTCGGCCCCACTCAAGGCTCACCCAGCCGACCAAGTTCAGCCCAGTGTGGGTCGCCTACCAGTGCCCCCAGTAGGTCCGATCCGCCTACCATCAGGCCAGCCACGCCGAGGGGCGCGGAGTCGCCGAAAAGATCCTAGACAACTTCATCAACTGCCCGATCCCGGAGGTCGCCCGGGACGGAGGGAACCTGAACCAAGTACGCGAGGCCTTCCTCGCGTACTTCACCACCGGCGGCGCGGACAACGGCGGCACCGAAACGATCAACGGGCTGATCGAGCTGCACCGCAGGGTCGCCCGAGGCTGCCGCAACCGCGAAACTACCGCCCGCTCATGCTCCTCATCGGAGGAGCACTCAGCCTGTGACCCACCTCAGGTACGAAGAGCTCGTAGGCGTCCGGCGGGTCCTCGCCTTGGCGCTGGGTCTGCTTCAGGGAGAGGCTCTGGGTCTGAGATGGGTGACATCGACCTCGCCAATGGTGTCCTGACCACGCGCCGGTCGCTCCTTGCCCGCAGTACCCACAGCTGCGTCGGCTCGTGCAGCAAGGCAGACGCAGGCTACTGCCCAGCCCGGATATGGCTCTTTCGCTCCCTCGGACAGAGGCCGCTTGGAACGGGGACTTCGACTGGAGAAGACCCCACCCTGATCTTGCGCGCTGAGTGCACTACTTCACATACCATGTCGGCGGCCTCGTTAACAGGCATGTGTTCCCAGATACGGAGCACTTTCCACCCCTGCTCCATGAGAAGAGTGTTCGTCTCGGCGTCTCTCTCGCGGTTCTGCCGCACCTTGTCCGCCCAGAATCCCGCGTTGGTTCTGGAGTAATTGTGATGTTGCGGGCAGCCATGCCAAAAGCACCCGTCTACGAACACCGCCACCTTCAGGTTTGGAAACACCAAATCCGCGGTGCGCCGGAGACGTGGCAGAGGTCGACGGTTCACAAAGTAGCGCAGGCCTCGCCCGTGGACAGCACGCCGCAAGGCGAGCTCCGGCCCGGTGTCCCGACCGCGGTTGGCCTGCATCGTCGCTCGTGCAGCTGGCGAGGAGGCCCATGACTCGCGTGATGCCATAGCTCCAGCCTAATCGGGCCGCGCGAGTGCCGCCTGCGGAGCCTGAGGTGGGGGCGCATGAGGCGGGCACAGGGCCGCCAGGGTCGGTACCCGGACTGTGGGCGCCCACGGGTACCCTGGGGCTGTACTGCCGGCAGCTAGGCGGAATCACTGACAGAGAGGTGCGCATGGGTGCCATCCCGGTTGTAGACGTCTTCGCAGGACCCGGAGGACTGAACGAAGGCTTCTCCGGAGTCACCGATCAGAGCGGGCGTGTCTTCAGTACCGTCGCGTCCATCGAGATGGACAATGAGGCGGTCGAAACACTTCGCCTCCGGGCCGCCCTTAGGAAATCGATCGACATAGATGGCGGCGTCCCCGAAATCTATCAGGAATTTGTCTCGGGTCACGCGACCCATGCCCGACTAATCTCTCATCCCTCGTTCAAGGCTGCTTGGGACCATGCTCTCGCTGAGGTGCACAAGCACGAGCTCAGTGAGAATACGCGTGAGATCTCCGACAAGTTAGTGAAGTCCGCACTGAAGGACACGTTGGATAAAGATGAGCCTTGGGTGCTAATCGGAGGGCCTCCCTGTCAGGCATATTCCCTGGTCGGACGGTCGCGGCGCAAACATGACCTAGCGTTCGAGGATGACCACAAGCACACTCTATACCGCGAATACCTGCACCTCATCGAGAGGTTTCGACCCCATGTCTTCGTGATGGAGAACGTCAAGGGCCTCTTGTCCTCTCAGCATGGCGGGGGTCCCGTGTTCAAGGCCATCGAGTCGGACTTGACACACCCTTCCCCCGGCTTGACCTACGTTCTTAGGTCCTGTGTCGTTGAGGGAGATGCAGATAATCTCTCTCCCTCCGACTTCATCGTGAGGGCGGAGAAGTTTGGCGTGCCGCAAGCCCGACATCGCGTTATCCTTCTCGGCATTCGAAGTGACATCGACGCGTCGCTGTTCTCGCCCCTGACGGAAATGCCGGCGGTATCACTTGAGTCAGCCATCGATGACATGCCTAGAATCCGCTCTGGGGTGAGCCCCAGGAGTCGAGACAGCGAGTCGGACTGGATCGAGGCGCTTAGGCTGGCTGGAAGAGAGGCCAAGGTGGGTCTCCCCCGCAAGATCTCGGTCCCTGCGCTCTCGCGTGGACATATCGGCGCGTACACTTCGCGCCTCGACGGCGAACTGGGTGCCTGGATCTCCGCTAATCCACTGAACGGCATCTCGCAGCACGAGTCGCGTCATCATATGCAACTCGATCTCGCCCGGTATGCATTCCTGGCCTTCAAGCTGCAGCAGGGGAAGAAACTTCATGTTGGTGAGCTCCCCCCCAAGCTCAGGCCAAAGCACAGCAATCTGGACGCGGAGAGCGTGCCATTCACGGATCGATTCAGGGTGCAGGCGCCGAAGGGCCCGAGCACCACTGTTACCTCGCATATCTCGAAGGATGGCCACTATTTCATTCACTACGATCCGCTCCAGATGCGTAGTTTGACCGTACGTGAGGCTGCTCGACTACAGACCTTCCCGGATAACTATTACTTCATCGGGGGGCGTACAAAGCAGTACCACCAAGTCGGAAACGCGGTACCTCCGTTTCTTGCCCGACAGATCGGAGAGATCGTCGCCAAGACTTTGGGAAGGGCCTCGCAGACCACGCAGTGAAGGCAACGCCCGGACGGACGGTCCGCATCGCCGATCGCCAGCCGGGGACCGAGCGGTGTTCAGCACACGGTGCAGTGCAAGCGGGGTCTTTCGCTCGAGCGGGTGACACTGCCACAGCTGGAGCCATGGACGTCCACACACTTCCGGCGCCGCGTCGCTGACACCCTCAACCGCCGCGGAAGCGGTCGAGCGCGTGGGGATTGGGTTTTCTGGCGAGATCGCTTTCGCGCCGGGCACCGGCGGCGTGGGTGTGGGCGCGGGACGTGGTCGGAGGCAAGTTCCCTTGGATTCCGGCAAGATCCATCCATGGCAATCGAGGATAAGACTGAAGCCCCGCCCCCCGGCCGGAAGCGGGCAGCCGGCCAGCCACGAAGTCAAGCGATGGTTTTGGCTGGGTACTTCCTGAGCCGCCTCACGCAGGCCGACGGCAGTCCTCCCGCAGTCCTTGGAGTGAACCGTTGGCACGAGGCGTACGAGCTGTTTCGACCGTCCTGCGGGGAAGGGAGGGAGGCCACGCCGTTTGGGAGGTCGCTGAAGAACACTCGGGATGCCTTCGATAGCCACCTCGGCGGGACCAGGGTTGGATGGAGGCACCCTGATGGTGGACCCAACCGCTTGTCGGCTGTTGAGGACCACGTGCTTGTCACCTGGGCTGCTCGCTCCGATGAAGATCTTGTCGAGGCGGTGGAGGAACTCCTAACAAGACCCATCCAGGCCGCTCCGGTCGACGGGCAGCAGGTCAGCCAACCTCACACGAGGCACTTGGCTGAGGGCGTCGTCCTGGTCCGCGCGGATTCGCGTGGGRCATCGGGTGACGTCCAGCTCAAGTCGACTCGCCGGGCGGGTAGAGAGAAGCAGATCGGCGACCTAGCCGAAGCGCTCGTCAGGGACCACCTCATCGAGACGTTGGGGTCGCCCGCTAAGGCGACGGTCATTCATCATGCCGCCTTGGGCGAGACACCCGGCTACGACCTCTCATACGTCCGAGATGGGATCCAACACTGCGTGGAGGTCAAKGGCGTCGTCGGCCCGTCCATGGCGTCCTTCGTAATCACAAGGAATGAGTGGAACGCTGCTGAGGAGCACATGTCCCACTATTTTCTCTACTTGGTCAGCGATGTGGAGGGAGACCAGCCTCGCCTCCAGATACTCACCGGCCCGGCATGTCCAGAGGCCGAGCTCGTGAGAGAACCAGTCGCTTGGGAAGTGCGGTTGCCTTGAGAGTCGACAGCCATCCAGCCTTGAGAGTCAGCAGGTTTGGTGTGCGCGTTTTCGAAGTCCGCCCGATTCTGGTCCGTAAAGACCGTCGAATACAGGCCTCACGGACCATGGCGGTGGAAAAAGTGAGTTTCCGCCGCCAGAGGACGCAAGCTGACTCTGCACACAGCGCCGCGCGACCTCATCATCAAGGGGCAGGGAGCGCGCTCACGCGCGTTTTGCTCGCGACGAAGGGCACCTCAACACCGTGGCACAGGGACCGTCGTGTGCAAGGCCCCAGTGCGCCGCGCCCTTTGCGCGGCAAGGGTCGCAGCGCCTTCGGCTTCGAGCCGGGCTGGGTTGGCACTGTTGGCGTGCTCTCGGGTTCTCGTCTCGGTGGCGCTGAGGCCGGCGCCCGACTGCGCCAGCACCTGTTCGAGCACCGCGGTCGGCTCAACGTTTGCCGGTGCTTCGTGTGCGCTTGATGTATCGGGGTCGTATGCCGTGTCGACGTAGAGCTTGTTGTTCTCCCGGCCTCGGGTGGCCATGACGTACAGGGGCTCCCGCATCGTGGTGGAGGTGACGAAGGCGTGAGTGGTGTCCACGGTCCTTCCCTGAGCGCGATGTGCCGTCGTGGCGTAGCCGAGTTCGACGTGCACAGAGGCATATTCGGCCGGAAGGTGCGCCACTCCCCCACCGGACTCGCGCCTCAAGCGCATCGCACCGTCACGTCCAACTGCCAGGACGACCCACCGGTCACCGTTCTTCACCCAGCCCGTGGGCGAGCCCAGTTCGCGCTGATTCTGACGAGTCACGACAACGTCCCCGACCCCAATCACCGACCCGTCCGCGACCGTGACACCGTGCTCTGCGACGCTCCCGGCCACGACCCGGTGGGAGCGGGCCCTGCGGTTCAGGTCAGCCACAGTCGCCGTGTCGGCGGCGACCATCAGGGACCTGCGGCCAGCCCTCATGTCGTCCGTCCAGTTGGCGAAGAGCTCGTCGAGCATCAACTCACGGTCGCCGCCGCGGACCCGGCCATGACGGGCGTACTCCTCCGCGACGCCCTTGGCCCCGACCCGGAGGTTGAGCGAGGCATCGCGCTCCCACTCGTGCCGGAACCGACGCACATCCAACATTGCGGGCGTATCGGGCCGGTCCGTCGCCAAGAGCTTGAACGCGCCGCCGGCAGCCACCGGGGACAGCTGCGCCCAGTCCCCCACCAGGAGCACCTTCGCCCCGGCGGTACGGGGCAGCTCGTGATCGTGGACGAGGCTTCGATGGCGGGAACGTTCGAGCTCGACTCGCTCGCGGCATATGCGCTCCTGAAGGACATCAACCGGCAGGGCATCCACATCTACGCCGTGATGGACTCGATCCTGAGCAGGTTCGGTCCCGGCGATGGCGTGTCGCAGGATGCGCGCGGCCAACTCCGGTCGTCGGCACACGCCCTCCAGCGCGGCGTGGACGCCTGGTCCCAGACCACCACAGGAGCACCGCCGTCTCGCGAGTACGTCGAAGCGTCCCGTCGCCTCTACACAGAGCTGGCTGATGCCAGCATGACGGCGGCGCTCCAGGCGGATCCCGCAGCGATGTACCAAGCACTGCACCGCGGGGCGAACGAGGTGGCATGGGTGACGTCGCTCGCCACGCCCATCGCATCCCGGCTCCTGCAGTCAGAGATCCTGTTCGTCCACGCAAGACACGCCCGTAACGACACGCAGCGGCTGACCGACGCGATCGCTGGACGCATGGTCATCGCCAGACCCCACGACGTACCCGATCTGTGCAGCCTCGCATGGGAGGCCGAGCGCTCTGCGAGACAGATCTCGCGGGGCCTCCCAGCGGCCCTGTTCGGCTGCCACGCGCTCCAGACGACCGCTCGCATCCCGGAGCGGTGATACCACCGCCCGCTCGGTTGCTCTTTACACCCTCTAGGCCACAGTCGTCCCCTACCGCACTGCCTTGGGTTACGCCCACTCCGCCGCAGGTGGGCCGGCAAGTACTGCATGGAGGCCCCGAAGCCGTTCAAGGACTTCGTCGTAGGCAAGTAGGTCAACGCCGATCAAGTTCTCGGGTACCGAAGAAATCACTGTCGCTGTTTAGCGCTCAGGGTGACCAAGGTGCCGGTGATGGGGGCCCTCGGATGATTCGGGTGTCCGCCTTGGGGGCGTCTCGAGTGTTGCGGAGGATCGTGGCTATACCAGTTCGGGCCGACTGAATCTGTGCTTAGAGTTGTGCCACTGGAACCGCAAGTGCGGCGTGCGCCGCGTGCACCTCTGCCCCCGCGTTCCGCGGTAGGGAGCGGTCGCCATAAGCTAGCCGCCAGTCGACCACGAACGGGGCTGACCCAAGTAGCCCGCGGGGCAGCGATCGGCTTCGTCGCTTCGAGGGCTGCTCAGCGCTCCACCAGTTGGACCGCATCCGCTTCGGGCTAGCGACGCCGCGGTTCTCGAGGGCGTCGCGCTGCAAGGGCGAGTCCTGGAGAGGGCCGAGACGCGGGGGTACCCGACGAGGTGGCCCGATCTGTGCGTCTCACCACTCATGACTGTGCCTCCTTCTGGGACGTCGATTGTGGACACGGGAAATGGACGCAGACCC
>NZ_JBFULD010000008.1:0-33578 GCF_056400505.1 Terrabacter sp. P5_B1 | reverse complement strand
CAGCACGACGAGTGGGCTGAGCAACGCCGCTACCTCGGCCTCGAGGCACTGAAGAACGCCCGCACCGTCCTGACCGATCGCGAGGACAACCCCGAGGAGGTGAGCACCAACCTGATCGCCGGCGCCATCAACCCCTAAACGAACAACCTCGACGGATCACGTCGTACACCACCGACCCGGACTTGACCGTTCTTGCTCCGGAAGCCACCGAGGTGTCAGCACCAGACCCGCAGCTCGTCTACGCCTTGGGTGAGCTGCACCTCCGACGGATCGACCTTGCAGACGAGGTGCGAATCGTGAACCCCGATGGCTACATCGGAGAGTCCACCCGGCGCGAGATCGCGTACGCCCGCGCCATGGGCAAGCGCGTGACGTACTTCCACGAACCGGCCACGAAGGACAGGTAGTGCCCGGTCATGCCGCGGTGCACCTACTGCCGACGGACCACGCGGAGCAGAGGATCAGGCCGGAGCGGCACCCCTCGCCGGTCGCCGGACTAGCCTGAGTTGCATGTGTCCGAGTGCTGAACGGCGTGCGGCGTGGGAGACCGTCAGTGCCTATCACGAAGCGCAACTTGCCCTTCTACTGGAGCGAGTCGGGGTCGAGATCGATCGTTTCCGCGGCGGTGAATTGGACGCGTTCGAGCCAGACCAGGTCTTGTTCCAGTACTCCCGGGCGGCCAAGGAACTCTGGAAGTTCTGCAATGGCGTGGACGTCGAGTGGGTGGCGCGTGACATCCGTGAGCGGGCACCGGGCCAGTGGTGGGAGCGTGGAGCACCTCGGCGACGCTGATCGAAGCCGTCCGATGGGCAGCTGCGGCAGCAGACTTCCGGCCCCGTGGACAGGCGCCAGCATCTGCCGCTCTGCAGGCGAACACCCGACCATGCCGCGGCGGGGTGCGTCGCCGCCGTTGTCGTCCTCGCATCGCCGCGCCACGCTCGGGGATGACTACTCACGAGAATGTTCTGGTTCCGACTCTACTTCCGCCCGAGGTTGACGCCTTGAGGCGCGCGGTTGCGGGGTACTTGGCCCGCTTCAAGGGCCAGTCCCGACTGCACACCGAGTCAGATCTGCGTGCCTACCTGACCTGGTGCCGCGAACGGAAGCTGGACCCGCTCGCCGCGCAACGGGCACACGTCGAGCTCTACGTGCGATGGATGCAGGAGATCCGCGGCTACAAGCCCTCTACCGTCAGCCGACGGATGGCCGTCGTGGCCGGGTTCTACCGCACCTGCGTCATCGACGCCGTCCTGGCGCACTCCCCAGCCGAGTACGTCCGCCGGCCCAACGTGCCCGCCGAGTCGCCGACCCTGGGTCTGACGCACCTGCAGTTCGAGGCCATGCTCTCCACCGCACGAGCGTCGGCGAACGTCAACGACTTCGCGTTGGTGGCGATGCTCGGCCTGCTGGGGCTGCGGATCTTCGAAGCGTGCGGCGCCAACATCGAGCACCTCGGCGAGGAACACGGYCACCGCGTCCTACGCGTGCACGGAAAGGGCGGCAAAGTCGTCCTGACACCGTTGCCCAGAGCCGTCGCCCGCGCGATCGAGCGCGCCGTCGCCGGACGCGCGGGCGGACCGATCCTGCGTACCAGCCGCGGCACCCGGATGGACCGACACTGCGCCACCCGGCGACTGCACCACCTCGCCGACACCGGCGGCGTCCACGTCGCCCGGATGCACCCGCACATGCTGCGGCACACCCTCGTCACCACCATGCTCGATGCCGGCGTCGACCTGCGCGACGTCCAGATCGCTGCCCGGCACGCGGACCCGCGCACCACGATGCGCTACGACCGGGCGCGCAAGAACCTCGACCGTCACCCCAACTACATTCTCGCCGCCTACATGGCCTCGGGCACCTGAGGGCGGCCGCCTGGGTGGGCGACGGCGTTCACCAGGCGAGCACAGTCAAACGTGTCTACCGGACAGGCCGCTCCCCCGGCTTTGATCGGTGGACTACAACTCTCGGGGAGCCGAGTCGAGCGTTGCGGCGCGGGCACGCCGGGTCCGGTGAGCAGCGAGAACTGCGGCGCCCTCGGCCTCCAGTCGTCCAGAGTTGAGGCTGTTGTCGCGTTCCCTCCTGCCCGTTTCCGTCGCGCTGAGGTCTGCACTCGAACGCGACAACACCTGCTGGAGGACCATTGACGGATCCATGGCGGAGGGCGGCTCATGCGCTGTTGGCGCGTCGGGGTCGTACATCGTGTCGACGTACAGCACGTTGCTCTCCCGGCCGCGGGTGGCCATCACGTAGAGCGGTTCCCGCATCGTCGTCGCGGTGACGAAGGCGTGGGTCGTGTCGACCGTCCGACCTTGGGCGCGATGCGCGGTGGTCGCATACCCGAGCTCGACGTGGTGACGCACGTACTCGCCGCCCAGTCGCGCCACTCCCCCACCCGACTCCCGCCGAACTGTCAAGCCCCCGTCCGTGTCGACGGCGGCGACGACCCACTGGTCTCCGTTCTTCACCCAGCCCGTGGACGAGCGGAGGTCGCGCTGGTTCTGCCGGGTCACGACGACGTCTCCCACACCGATCGCCGAGCCGTCGGCCGAGGTCACGCCTGTCTCCCCCACCGCACCATCGGCGACTCTCCTCGCACGGGCTCGGCGGTTCAGGTCCGCCACGGTGGCGGTGTCGGCGGCCACCATCAACGACCGGCGGCCGGCCCGGATGTCGTCGCTCCAGTTCGCGAACAGCTCATCGAGCATGGCCTCCCGGTCACCACCGTGGACGCGTCCGTGCAGCGTGTACTCCGCAATGGCGCTCTTGGTCCCCGCGCGGAGCTTGAGCGAGGCGTCGCGTTCCCATTCATGCCGGAACCGGCGCACATCGTGCAGTGAGGGCGTGTCGTCTCGGTCGGTCGCGAGCAGCTTGAACGCGCCGCCGGCCGCGACCGGGGACAGCTGGGCCCAGTCTCCGACGAGGAGCATCTTGGCGCCGGCGGTGCGGGCGTATGCCGTCAGCGAGTCGAGCTCGAACGTGCCAGCCATGGACGCCTCATCGACGATCACCAACTGGCCTCGACGCAGAGCCCACCGGTCGATCTCGGCGGCTACCTGACGCGCCCGCTGCATCAACCCACGCGTGCGCAGCGAAGGGCTGGCACGGTCGAGCGCCTCTCGCAGCTCGTCGAGCTCGGCGAGGCGCGCGGGTTGTCGGGCTGCCTCGGTCAGCCACTTGGCGGTGTTCTCGGTCGGCACGCCGACCGCCTCGCACAGCACCTCCGCGGCCGCCGCCGACGGCGCCAAACCCACCACCGACCCGGGCCCAAACTGTGACTCCCAGACGGCTCGGACACCGGCCATAGCCGTGGACTTGCCTGCGCCGGCGGGGCCGACGAGCACGTCCAGCGCACGCCCCGACGTCGCAACCTGGCACACCGCCGCTGCCTGCTCGGCCGACAAGGCATGGTCCCGACCGGGCAGCTGTGCAGCGCTCACCGTCGCTGCATGTGGCTCGTCGACTACCGGCCCATCGATGGTGCGGCCCGCGGCCAACAGCCGTTCCTCGGCATCGAGCAGCGCCTGGGTGGTGTAAACCTCAGAGTCGCGCGGGCGGAAGCGGGATGTGCCGTCCGGGCGTCGCAGCTCGTCCGGGACGTAGGCCAGGTCGAGCGGCGTGAGAGCGACGGCATGCTGCAGTCCGATCGCCGTGATCCGCTCTGCAACAGCGGTCCGATCGGGCGGGGAGGCGAACCGGACGCCGTGGATCTGGCGCAGCACCTCCGCGAAGACGTTGGATCGAGTGAAGGTCGACCGCTTCCCGGACACGACCTCGAGCGCGACCCGCGCCGCATCCTCGAGCATCCCCTCAGCCAGGTCGCCGGCGCGCAGCAAGGGCAGGTCGTTGCGCTCCGCGAGGTCAGCCACCCACGCCTGCGGCTCCTCCCCCATGAAGGGCTGAGCCCGCGTCCGCCACCCCGCCACCAGGTCGCTCAGCGAGTGCAGCTCCTTGGCCGGGCGGGTCTCCAGCGTCGCCCGCTGCCGCAGCTGCAGCACCTCCCGGGGTGTCGGCTGCCGACCGTGCCCGGCCGCGAAGTCGGCCACCAGCGCGTCCTTCGCGGCATCGATCTCCGTGCTGCGCTGCGAGAACTCCGCCCGCAGCGCCTCCCCCACCCCGGTGACCTCCCACTTCTCCACCGGGGAGTGCCGCCTCCGTTCCGGGGTCCAGCCGTAGCCGAGATCCGCCGTCACTAGGTCGGCGAGGACGCCGTTGTACAGCTCCGAGAGCCCCACCGATGCCCGGAAGAGCGCCTTGCTGTCGAGCGTGCGCCACTGCCCGTCCGAGGTGGTCTGCACCCGGTTGAGCACGACGACGTGGGTGTGCAGCTGTGGGTCCCCGGAGCGGGAGTCCCAGTGGTCGAATGCGGCGGCGACGACCCCTCGCACGTCCTCCGAGACGACTCCGCCGCGTCCGGTGCGGGTGGCGAAGACGGTGCGCTCGGCGTACTCGATGACGAACTCCAGCGCCGCCACATGGGCCGCGTGGATGCGCCGTCGGGTCGGCTCGTCGGCGAGCCCCCAGGCCACCGACACCGACTTCGGGGCACTGAACGTCAGGTCGAACCCGGCGACGGTCTTCGGCGCCTTCCGGACCCGCTGCAACCCGTCGACGTACGCGCTCCGCTCACCTCCCGGGGCACGGCCCAGCGGGTCCCCGGTGACCGGGTCCTGCAGCATCCCGAGCATGCGCCACAGGTGCTCCTCACTCACCGTCGACCCCAGCGTGATACCACGGCCGCTTTCGAGGCCGGCCAGGCCGGCGCCGAGGAACCGGCCGGGTGGGGTGCCGGGCTCGGTGTAGTAGGCAGCGAGTGGTGATGCCGTGCGTCCGGCGGCGTCGCCGCGCGCGACCGAGGCCATCAGGTATCGGTAGCCCGAGCCCAGCGTCATCCGTCGGATCGACATCGTCACCCCCGGCGAACCCCGCCGACGGGGCACCCGCGGGCCCAGCGGCCACCTTGGTGCCAGACGTGTGGAGCGAAGGATGGGCGTAAGTGGCGCGGCAGCGTGCGTGCGGTCTGCGGACGTGTTCGGCGGGGATCGATGGACAAGTCGAGAGCCGGCACGCGTGAGACCGGTGATCGGCGGCTGGGACGGCGCCGGGGGGGCGTGCGAGCGGGGACCCGACGCTGGACCGTCCGACATAGTCGTGCGTATATGCTTCCGGGGCCGGCGTCCGCTCCCCTGTGCGGGCGCCGGCTCTTGTCTTCCTGGTCGCAGGTCGAGGCCGTCGAACACTTGTTCGGACGTTGCGAGACACTGGGTAGATGGCTGGTGGATCGGGACGAGGGCATGAGCACCCCATTCCGCTACCGCCGCCGGCCCGCCAGCACTGCTGGGTGACTGGTCCGGCCTCGTCGCGGGGACCGCACCCGGGGCTGGTCGTCGAGTGGTCACGCCGGGATGACGGGTGGTGGGCCCTGGTCACCTATGTCATCGAAGCCGACGCCGCTGTGGTGCAGCAGTGGCTGCCGGCGCACCTGCTCACGCCGACCCGCCCTCCCCGACGGTGACCCCCTTATCGCGTGATGTGAGGACAAGGACCGCGCGAGGAAGGACTACTGATGCGACACCCCGTAGACCACGGAGCCAGGCAGCGCTTGCTGGAAGCTCAGCGCGCCGAGGCGGACGCGCTGCGAAGGGTCCAGGCTGCAGCCAGAGGCTGCGACGCAGTCCGGAGTCGTCTAGCGACCGCAGACGCCAAGCTGCTCGAGGCTCAACGAGGACTGGTGCGGACGTCGGGAGCGGCTCGAGCCGCTCTGCTGCTGGGCGTCGACGAGGCGACGCTGCGCCGGGAACTGCGTCGCACTGACGACACGACGGAAAGGCACACCTCCTCGCCTCCACCCAGTGATGACATCGATGCTCAAGCTGACGTCTGACCAACGTCCCGATGCAGCGCTCGGGGCAGCCATGCTTTGTCACGTCCTCGCCGCCGTGGATCACCGAGATCAAGGGTCGGGCAGGATGATGGGGATGGAAAGCGACGAAGCAAGCGACCTGGCGGCCCGCCATCTGGCCGACATGGGCTCCCGCTGGGCCCACGTCCAGGCAATGGGGCACCTGGCCGACGCTCTCGCGGCCGAGGGCCGGGTCTCAAGCGATGTAGCCACCGCGGCCTGGCTTCACGACGTGGGCTACGCACCTGAGCTCGCCCACACGGGATTCCATCCGCTGGACGGAGCCCGCTTTCTGCAGGGGCTCTCGGTGCAAGCCAACGTGGTCGCACTGGTAGCCCATCACACCGGAGCGGCATACGAGGCCGCAGAACGCGGTCTCAGTGGCGCCCTGACGGCATTGCCCAGCCCAATTCTGACGGACCTGGAGGAACTCAACCTCCTTGATCTGGTGATCGGTCCGGATGGTTCTCCGACGACCACGTCGGCACGGCTTCGCGAGGTCCTCGAGCGTTATCCCGCCAACGACCCCGTGCACCGCGCTGTTGCTGTTTCGCGCCCCGCCCTTCTTGTCGGAGCGGACAGGGCTCGCCGTCGACTGGGTCTACCCGATGAATGGCCGCTCTCTGTCACTGAGGGCATGCTCGAGGCGTAGGCGCATGGAAGGGTGGATCGAAAGCGAGTCGATCTCCGCGCGCGTCAACCACTCGACCTCGCTGCTCTCGCTGCTAGTGCGTCGATCGCCTCCGACCAGCCGGGCCTTGAACGCGATCGAGAACTGTTGCCTGACCTCGCCGTCGTCATAGGCCATCACGTGCCGCGGGTTGGTGTAGATACCGGTGATGGCTTCGACTGTGACGTCGTAGCCGGTCTCTTCCTTGACCTCTCGCTCGACCGTCTCGGAGATGGACTCACCGGGCTCGTGGCCGCCACCTGGCAACGCCCACTTGTCGTTGTCGGTCTTGTGGATCATGAGGACCCGGCCGTCCTCCCGCTGGACGATCGCCACGACCGAGGGCACGACGCTGTTGATGGCGGGTGCCTTTGGGTCGTCGATGTAGTCAATGCGTCCCATGCTGATCGAGCCTATCTGCGCGGCGGATGATCACGACTGTGCTGATGATGCCCAGACGCGCTCGAACGAATCGAGGTAGTGCGTGAACAACCGCCCGCCTGGGATCCGACAGAGGTGGAGGACAGGAGACTGCGAGGCGCTGCTTCCGTAGGCATGCCCATTGGCCAGGAGGGTGTCGTCGAACCTGAACAGTGAGGCGTAGAGGGTGGTGTCGTGCCGCCTCGCCTCGATCGGGTGGGCGGCCAGCAGAGGCGTCACGTAGACCCAGGTGAGCTTGCAGCGCGCCGCCATGAGCTCACCGATGCCCTCTTCCCGGCCGCGCAAGTCGACGGCTTGCCCGTCGGGGTCGCCGAAGAGGAGCCTCACCTGCACCCCTTGATGCGACCGGTCGGCCAGCCTGTTCATGAACTCCGGGATGCTGTCGTGCAGGAAGCTTGCAGCGTAGGCAAGGACGTCGATGCGCTCCTTGGCTTGCGCGACGAGCTGGAGCCATGTCGGCGGCTCGATTGCACTTCGGCTGGGGTAGATGTGAACGAGCTCCGCTTGCGTCGAGGAAGTGCTTGCCCGGTCGGAATGGGTTGCGGGCCAGAGGAAGCCGTCGCTCTTGCGCAGGATCTCGGAAGCGCGAATCCGGTGGGAGCGATGCGGCAAGCGGTCTGCCGCGATCCAGCGCTCGACCGTCTTGGGATCCACGGCGACCATCTCGCTGAACGTTTGCGTCGTGAGGCCGGCTCCCGCGATTGCGGCCCGTAGTCGCTCATTGGACATGACTCCTCCTAGGACGATTCGGGACGTCCCCGCCGCGCCGAGGACGTCCGCAGACGTCCCAACCGCATGGTGTTGGCGTCCCTGCGCCGGCTGGTCGAGTGAACGGCATGAAGACGCACTCCCAGACGGACCGGCAGAGGCTCCCCAAGACGGCTGACCTCGCCGCGCGGGCGAGGTCCCGGGACCAGACCTGCGCAGCCCCGTGCGCAGCCCTCAGTCGTCCGCACATCCAGCGGGAGCGCAAGACGCGGACCGCACCGCTGTGGACAACCCCGTCAGGACCCTCGGTTGTCCACAGCCGAGGCACTTCCGAGCGGCGAGCACTGCCGCAAAGCGAGACAAATGTTGTTGGGCGCGGAGCCGCCATGGCTTCGCCGATCTCACCGAGGAGCAGGCGATGACCGGTCAGGATCTGAAAGCAAAAGCACTCGCGGACGCCCTGGCGCGTTGCGGGGCACTGAGTCAACCCTCGCGCGAGCGAGACGAGCTCTGGATCACGGTCCGGGAGACCGTGTGCACCAAGGGCTTGTGCCTGGTCGTGCCGATGGGGTCGAGCGCGCCGGTACCCGTGACAGCAGACCACGCCACCGACGAGCTCATTGCAGCCATGGACTGGCTGAGGACGCACGAGTCGCAGGCCCGGGCGATGGCGCCGCAACAGTTTTTCATCATGCTCCGCGGTGTCGCGACCAAGGGCGCCTTCGGCTCCGCGCGAGCCGCGCAGTCCGACGCCCTTCACGGGATGACCCACGTGCGTCCCGGCGAGCCGGTCGTCTTCGCCGACCTCGACCGAAGCGAGGTGGCTTGATCATGCTGCGCTCCACCTTCAGCGACTGGACGGCCGAGCAGCTCCGCGTCACGCAGGAAGAGCTCGACGAAATCAAGCTCAGCCCCGTCTTCGATCTCTTCATCTCGCGGATCGAGGAAGCCCGGCGACGAGGCGCCGCGGACCCCCTCACGACGATTACGACGAAACGCGCCGGCGGAAACTCGCGGGCGTGCACCAAGAGGATGCTCGAGCAGCTCGGCTTCACGGCGGCCCAGCGACGCGCTGTCCACCGCCTCCTGGCCGGCTCCCCATCGGGGTGGCCGGGTCTCCTCCGGTTGTATGCCGCGTCGGCCGACCTCACCAGCGGGCAGCGCCAGTACGCGCGTCGTCAGCTGCAGACCCTGCGCAGTCACGAACTGGCTCGCAGCGGCTCCAGAGCCGGGTGTTTGGTCAGCCCGGCAACGCCGTAGAGCGCCATGACTCCAGCCACCGCCACCACGGGTACGTGTCCCCCTGACAGCAGCCGGGGCACACCGTCGCCGTAGTCGAAGACGACATAGCCCCTCGACAGCGATGGTTCGAAGCGCACGAGGGTGCCCCACCACAGTGAGACGCAGTTCCCGGTTGACGTCCTGAGCAGCACCCGCCGGTCGGTCACCAGAGCTACCACGGGTATGGCAGCACGCCAGTCTCCTGAGATGTGATGCCGCAGCTCGACGCCCACTTCGCGCCAGGCGCGTTCACCCGTCTCGAGGACGATGCCCCGTGCCATGACGTCAACAACGGTCGATGGAAGCAGGCCCGCGGCCTCCAACGCGAGATGTCGCGCGTCCTCGTAGATCTCGCCCACGTCGCGTTCCCGACGGGCATTCTTCAAGCGCAGCATGTGGCATACCTCCTCGGCGAGGAGAAGTCCGCGCGCAGGGGCACCATCGGAAGGCGAGCGCCCAGTAGTGCCCCGAACGCACGGTTCGCGCACCATGTCGCTCAGCCATGTCGTTGCCGGCCTGTCCGTAGGTGGACTGGTGGCACTCGGCGGACTCGGCCTCGTGACTGTTGCCGCTGGTCAGAGTGGGGCGCTGCCGTCGCGGCCGCCCGCGTGTGTCTCGACCGGGCCCGTGCAGGGCCTCTCGGCGGCTCAAGCGCAGAACGCCCGCATCATCGTCGCCACCGCAGAGCAGCGCGCCGGCAGGGCCGGCGCCTACATCGCGCTCATGGCGGCGCTGACGGAGTCCGACCTTCGAGTCCTGTCGAACCCCAACGACCCGGCAGGTGCAGCTTTCCCCAGTCAGGGCGTCGGGCACGACCACGACTCGCTGGGCCTGTTCCAACAGCGCCCGGGCTGGGGCAGCGCGTCCAAGCGCATGGACCCGAGCGAGTCGACCCAGCTCTTCGTGGATGCCCTCCTCCAGGTGGACGGCTGGCAGTCCGTGACGCCTTGGTATGCCGCCCAGATGGTCCAGCGCTCAGCGTTCACCGGGCTGCCCGGTGCAGCCAACGGCGGCTCGCGCATGGTGGGCGGGAACTACCTCCGACAGGCCGGTCGGGCATCGGCGATCCTCAGCATCGTCGAAGGTGACAGCGCTGCCCTCGACTGTGGCGGCGCACCCGCAGACGCGCTGGCCCCCGCGGCATCGGGCGCTCATGGACTGCCGAGCGCCTTCACGCTTCCCGCAACGACCAGCCCCGCGGGGCGGACGGCTGTGGCCTTCGCCCTGGCGCAGCTCGGGAAGCCGTATCTGTGGGGCGGCAGCGGACCCAGCTCGTTCGACTGCTCCGGACTGACCCAACAGGCGTGGCGCCGCGCAGGCGTCTCAATCGGCCGCGTCGTCACCCAACAGCTTCTGGACGGGTCGGCGACGACGCCGACCGCCCTCGTGCCTGGTGATCTCGTCATGATTCCCGGCTCCGAGGGGACGCTCGCCTCGCCCGGCCACGTCGGCATGTACATCGGGCACGGCCTGGTTGTGAACGCTCCCCGCACCGGAGACGTGGTGCGCGTCGTTTCTTACAAATCCTTTGTCTCCAAAGGACTTTCGGGCCTGCGTCACATCGCCTGACGGCGACTGCGTCACTCCCGTGAGTGGCCTTCGACGCATAGTGCCCCAATGGGTTCTCTATCGCAGCCATGCGTGGAACCAGTCCTCGCAAGCTGCGAAAGGCATACCGATGAAGACCTGGATGATTCCCTCAGTCGACGTCACGCCGAACCAGAACGGCCTGCCGGGCATCGCCGCGATCGAGAAGATCGTCGGCGCCCTCCTGACCTTCGGGCTCATCGCCGCCGTCGCCGGCATCGCCATCTCGGCGATCGCCTGGGCGATCGGCTCCCACTCCTCCAACCCTCACATCGCCGGCCGCGGCAAGACCGGCGTTCTCGTCTCGGCCGGAGCCGCCATGCTGATCGGTGCGGCGAACACCCTCGTCACCTTCTTCAGCGCTGCCGGCTCCGCGGTCCAGTGACATGAGGTGGAGAGCCCTCCGCCCGTTCGTKGTCGTATCCGTCATCGCCCTGCTCCTCACGGCCGGAGTCATCGGCGTCGTGCTAGCCGGTCGACAGGGCCCCCCGGCCCAGAATGCGCGGTCGACAGCTGACTCGCCAGCGATGCGAACGAGCCCACCCACAGCGCAACCGGAAACGCCGGCACCGGATGCGGGCCCCGTTGCCGCGGACATCGCACGGCTGCGCGCGGTGAGCTGGGTCGCACCGCCGACGCGAGAAGTACGGATCACCGGTGACGTCACCCAGCAACCGGACCTGTATGCCGCCGAGTTCGTCCGCCGGCTCCTGACCCAGGACTTCCGCAGGCCACGCGCTGAACACCTCTCTTGGGTGCAGGCCGAGTCCGCGCAGACGTCCGAGCCACTCGTCGTCGGGTTGGTCCCCAGGGAGCTCCGCGGTCGCCTGGCGGTCTACTCCGTCACCGAGGCGGCCGGACAGGCGCCCGCCATCCCCGGGGCGAAGGAGTGGGTCGCCCTTGGGGTCCAGCACGCCTACACCAGCGTCCACATCGAGCGTGTCGAAGAGCCGATGGCCTGGAGCACCGCCGTGTCCAGCGGCCGCATCAGTGACCCTGGCATCACCGGCAGAGAAGTCTCCGCAACCGTCACGCTCCACTACCTCAAGGAAGGCCGGCCTGCCAGCGCTACATCGTCCGTCGCCATGACGCTCAACCTCGAAGGGCCTCCCACTCGCGGCTCATGGGGCTTCGTGACAGCAGTGACCTATTCGTCCCTGCCGGTGAGTGCATCATGAGCTGCGACGGAATCATGGCCACCAACCCGATGTGCCTCGTCGCCCAAGCGGCTACGGGCGCAGCCGGCGCCGCGTCCAACGTCGTCGACGGCGCGTTCTCCACCATCGCCGGCTACTTCGGCCATGCGGCGCAGAACGCCACCACGTGGCTCTGGCAGCAGATCGGCGCCGCAACGACCCTGGATCTCCGGTCGGCAGCGTTGGTGCGGGAGATGACCATCACCGGCGCCATCGCCGCCACCCTCTGCCTAGGCCTCTTCGTCATCCAGGTCACCGCCGGGGCGCTGCGAGGACATCCGGTCGCGCTGGGTCGCGCGGTCAGCGGCCTGCTCATCAGCTTCGTCGGATCGGCTCTGGCACTCGCCACGACCCGCGTGCTCCTCGGCGCGGTGGACGCGCTCAGTGACGGGGTCGTCCGCTTCTCCATGGACACCCAACTTGGCGCTCTCGGCAGCAAGCTCTCCTTCGTCGGTCTAGCCCAGATGCAGAACCCCGCTGTCGTCATCCTGTTGGCCGCCGTCATCATCGTCGCGGCCGTCGTGGTCTGGGCGGCCATGATGATCCGCAAGCTGATGCTCATCGTGGCCGCCGTGCTGGCACCTCTGGCCTTCGCGGGGGCCACCGCCGACTTCACCCGTGCGTGGGTCCGCCGGTGGATCGAACTCGTGGCGGCGATGATCGTCTCCAAGCTGCTGCTCGTCATCATGCTGACCATCGGCGTCGCCGTCCTCAACGGCGCCGGGCAGTCCGGTGCCGGCGTGGGCCAGACGGTCACCCAGCTCGCCGGCGGTTCGCTCATCCTGCTCCTCGGCGGCTTGGCACCCTGGGTCGCCATTCGCATGTTCCACTTCGCCGGGGACACCCTGCACTCGGCCCACGCGACGGCGCGCCAAGCATCCGTCGGCGCGCAGACACTCGTCAGCGCACCGCAGAAGGTGAGCGCCATTCAGGCTCAGGGCCGGGCGCTGGCGTCCATGGGCTCGTCGGGATCCAGCAGAGGTGGCAGAAGCAGCGGAAGTGCGCCGCCTCCTCCCCCGCGTCCACCCTCTTCGCTCCCGCCGGGGCCGCCCTCGCCAAGTACAGGCGCGAGCGCCGGCAGCGTCGCTGGACCGGCTGGGGCAGCCAGTGGAGGCGGCGCCGCAGCCGCCGCCTCGGTGGCTGCTCCAGCTGCCGCCGTCGGCTCGCTCGCCCTCGCCGCCAAGTCGWTGGTCATGAAGACCGGCGATGTGGCGACCAACCCGCCAGGGACCTCGCCGGGCGCATTGCACGGTGCGAGCTCTCCCATCCAGGAGTCCCCGATGAAGCAGCCACCCTCCTACAGCTCAAGGAGCTGACCGATGACCGACACCACCACCAACCCGATGACGGTCCGTTTCGGGCGCCTCCCACGTCGCGGCCTGCTCCTCGGGCTCTCCGCATCCCGCGTCCTATGTCTTTGCGTGGCCGTCCTCGTCTTCGTCCCGTCGATCTTCCTCGGTAGCTCCACCGGTGCAGGCCTGACCGCCCCGTTGTGGGGAAGCCTCATCTCGCTCGCCTTCGTGCGCTGGCACGGCCGCCCGGCAATCGAGTCGATGCCCACGGCCGGGCACTTCGCCGTCCGCAAGATGCTCGGCCAGACGAAGTACCGCGCCCGCCCGTCGGCGCCACGGCCGGGCGGCACTCTGGCCCTGCCCGGGGACGGGGCCGCCCTGCGCTTCCTGACTGACGAGGACACCGGCACGGCCATGCTGCATGACCCGCACGCCCAGACACTCACGGCGGTCGCGCTGGTGCGCCACCCGGCTTACGTTCTGCTCTCGAGCGACGAGCAGGCCCGGCGCGTCCACGGGTGGGGACGCGCGCTGGCCAGCCTCGCCGCGTCCGGGACCGGGTGCCGCCTTCAGGTCCTGGAGGTGTCGCTGCCCGACGCCGGCCGGGGCATCACCGGCTGGTGGGACCTCAACGGGGTGAAGCAGCCCGGTCAGTGGGCGGTGCAGCAGTACGAGTCGCTCATGCGTACTGCGGCGCCGGCCGCCTCCACGCACCGGACTTTGATCGCGCTCTCGCTCGACCTGCGTGGCGCCCGAGCTCACATCAAGCAGGCGGGACGCGGTCTGCGGGGCGCGGCTGCCTTCCTGCGTCAGGAGATGACCTCCCTCGAGGCGGGTCTCCGCGCTGCGGACTTGTCGCTGGCGACCTGGTTCAACGAGGGCGAGCTCGCGGCCACGCTGCGCGAGTCCTTCGCGCCCGGGTTCCAAGGGCGGGACGAGCTTCACCAGACGCTCGCCGGCGCTGGTCCCGTCGCGATGGACGAGGAGTGGGACCACGTCCGCCACGACACGGCATACTCCGCGGTGCTGTGGATCAACGAGTGGCCGCGGGTGGCTGCACCGCCCTACTTCCTGCACTCGCTCGTCTTCCAGCCCGGCATCCGGAAGACGATGTCCTTGACGATCCAGCCGATCCCTGCTGACGCTGCTATGCGCGATATCCGCAAGGCCAAGGTCGAGTACGCGACGGAGGCGGCGCAGAAGGCGAAGATCGGTGCCATCGCCGACCTGTCCGAGGCCGCCGAGCGCGACGACGTCATCGAGCGCGAGCGAGCCCTGATCAGCGGGCACGCGGACGTGAAGTTCACGGGCCTGATCTCCGTCACTGCCCCGGCTCTCGACGAGCTGGAGGCAGCGGTCGCCGAGATCTCCCGCGCGGCCATCCAGTGCGGCTGCGAAACACGGCGGCTCTACGGGCAACAGGCGCGAGCGTTCGTGTCGGCATCGCTGCCCCTGGCGCGAAAGGTCAGCTGATGCGCGCCACTGAGCAGCCGACGGCCTTTTACGTGCCGCACGGCACCAAGCGCCGGCGTGGCGGTCGCCATGCCAACCATCGGCAGTCCCGTGCTGGGGCGGTCACCCCGACGTCGGCGGACAGCGACTCTGAGGCGACGACCTTCCTGCCGGCCGAGGGAGAGAGCGGTCCGGAGGCCGGCCGCTCCTACCGGCGGTTCCGCCTGCCCGGGCACCGAGCCACCTCCGACGTGGTTGCAGGTGCCTATCCCTTCCTGGCAGAAGGCGGGCTCGGCAGCGAGGGCGTCTACGTCGGCCAGGACGCCTGGTCCGGTGGTGGCTTCTGCTTCGATCCCTGGGTGCTCTACCGCGACGGGGTGATCACCAACCCCAACTGCCTTCTGGCCGGCGTCGTCGGCAAGGGAAAGTCATGCCTCGCAAAGTCGCTCGCCACCCGGTCCATCGCCTTCGGGCGTCGTGTCTACGTGCCCGGTGACCCCAAAGGTGAGTGGTCCGTGGTCGCCGAGGCCGTCGGCGGGGTCGCGATCCAGCTCGGTGGCGGCTCGACGAACCGACTGAACCCTCTGGATCCCGGACCGCGCGCCGCGGAATTGTCCGACGCCCAATGGGGAGCCCTGGTCACCAACCGTCGCCGCGCGCTCGTCGGTTCCCTAGCTCAGTCGTCGCTCGGACGGGCACTGCGCTCGGTGGAGCACACGGCACTCGACGTCGCCCTGGCCGACGCGGCGGCTCAGGTAACCGAGCCCACATTGCCGTTGGTGGTGGATCTGCTGCTGGAGCCACGCACCTCTCTGCCCGGTGCCTGCGCCTCGGACCTGGCGCGCGATGGCCGCGACTTGGCGCACGCACTCCGCCGGCTCGTGGCCGGCGACCTCAGCGGCCTCTTCGACGGGCCGTCGACCATCACGTTCGACCCGTCGCTGCCGATGGTGACGCTGGACCTCTCCCAGATCCAGGGGTCGGACCAGCTCATCGCCATGGTCATGACGTGCGCCTCGGCCTGGATGGAGGCGGCCCTCTCAGCACCCGACGGGGGTCAACGCTGGGTCATCTACGACGAGGCCTGGCGCCTCATGCGGCAGCCGGCCCTCCTTGCGCGCATGCAGTCCCAGTGGAAGCTCTCCCGCGGCCTCGGGATCGCCAATCTCCTCATCGTGCACCGGCTCTCGGACCTGGACGCCGTCGGTGATGCCGGCTCGGAGTCGCGGGCGCTGGCCCGAGGGCTGCTCGGCGACTGCTCGACGAAGATCGTGTACCAGCAGGAGGTGAGCGAGGCGCCGCAGACGGCCGTCGAGTTGGGCCTCTCGAGCGCCGAGCGCGCGCAGCTTCCGGACCTTCAACGCGGCGAGGGACTCTGGCGAGTCGGGCAGCGAGCCTTCGTCGTCAGGCATGTCGCCACGGACGGCGAGCTGTCACTCTTCGACACCAACACCCGCATGCACCTGTCACGGTGATCTGGTCGCTGAGTCAGCCAGCGATCGGACTGCATCTTGGCGCCCGATACCGCTGTCCGGTGGTGCAGTGTGGGCGGCATGCCTGCGGTGTCGTTGCATGCCCCGGTCGCGTTGGCGCGACCTGTGGATGAGCTGACCCCTTCTGGAGTCAAGGATCTGGTGTGGGAGCCGAAGTGGGACGGATACCGGGCTCTGGTCGGTGGCGGCCGCATCTACTCCCGCAACGGCACCAACCTCACTCCCCTGTTTCCGGACCTCACGCCTGTCCTGACCGCGCGACTACCCGACGACCTGGTGCTCGACGGTGAGGTCATCGCCTGGGATCCGGGTGCCGGTCGGCTGGACTTCGAGGGGTTGCAGGCCCGCATGACTGCCGGTCGACGAATTCGCACGGTTGCCGCCCGACGCCCCGCCCAGTTCGTCGTCTTCGACGTGCTCTCGGCCGGCGCCGAGGACCTGCGCGGTCAACCCTTGCGGGAGCGTCGAGCGGTGCTCGAGCAGGCCCTGGCGGGGATCGCCTCCCCCATCGTGCTCTGCCAGCAGACCGATGACGTCGCTCTCGCCCGAGAGTGGTTCCAGACGCTCACGGCCGGCGGCATCGAGGGTTTGGTGATCAAGGACGCCGGCGGCAGCTACCCGACCGAGCCGGGTCAACGAGTCTGGTGGAAGGTGAAGGCAAAGCGGACACTGGACATGCTCGCGATCGGGTTCACCGGCGACGTCACGGCTCCCACGGCGTTAGTTCTCGCGTTTCCCGGAGACGTCGACGACGAGGGCAAGCCGATCACTGCAGGGTCGACAACCTCGCTCTCAAGAGCTGCAGGCAAGTCCATCGCCCCGTTGTTGCGCCCGACCGGCGAGGCGTTCGAGCGCACCTTCGCCTGGGGCTCGGCTACCCCGACTCGTGTCACGGTAGTAGTGCCGTTTGTCGTCGAGGTCGAGGCGGACGCCTCCGCAGCCGCCGGCGTACTTCGCCACGCGGCGCGGCTGCACCGCACGAGGCCAGACCTCGATCCAGCGGACAGCAACTGAGCGGACGCAGCAGCATTCAGAAGCCGCGTAATCAATCACATCTATCCAAGGCCCCGGGGAAACGCCTGAACTCGGGCATGCCAACTGGTTAGGTCCGGTCAGCGCCAATGTCCGGGAGCAACAACGCCGTGATGAACTGGCGCGCCCAGGTCAGCACCTCGACATCGCGTAGCGGCTTGCCGCCGACCCGGGCGGTCATCGGGAACGGCACGAGGATGATGCCGAGCGCCTCCTTGACGAGCGTGCCCGGGTACAGGCGCATGAGGCGGAGCTGCTGGCTCTCGCGCAGCTCCTTGACCGGGCCGAAGCGCACGACCTTGCCCTGCACGCCGATGTCGCCGATGCGGGCGGCGCGGGCCACGACGCGCAGTCGCGCGACCTCGAGGAGGTTCTGCACCGGCTTGGGCGGGGCGCCGTAGCGGTCGCGCAGCTCGGCCTCGATCTCGTCGACGGCCTCGAAGGTCTCGACGGTCGCGAGCTTCTTGTACGCCTCGAGCCGCAGTCGCTCACCCGGCACGTAGTCGTGCGGCAGGTGGGCATCGACGGGCAGCTCGATCTTGATCTCGGCCGGCACGTCGACGGCGTCGCCGCGGAAATCGGCAACGGCCTCGCCGATGAGGCGGACGTAGAGGTCGAAGCCCACGCCCTGGATGTGACCGGACTGCTCGCCGCCGAGCAGGTTGCCCGCACCGCGGATCTCCAGGTCCTTCATGGCAACGGCCATGCCGGAGCCGAGGTCGGTGTTGCTTGCGATGGTGCGCAGCCGGTCGTGCGCCGTCTCGGTCATCGGCTTCTCGGGCGGGTAGAGGAAGTACGCGTAGGCCCGCTCGCGCCCTCGACCGACACGGCCGCGCAGCTGGTGCAGCTGGCTGAGGCCGAGGACGTCGGAGCGCTCGACGATGAGGGTGTTGGCGTTGGAGATGTCGAGCCCGGTCTCGACGATCGTCGTGCACACGAGCACGTCGAAGCGCTTCTCCCAGAAGTCCTCGACGACCTGCTCAAGCTTGTGCTCGCCCATCTGGCCGTGCGCGGTCGCGATGCGCGCCTCGGGGACGAGCTCGCGCAGGCGCGCCGCCGCCTTCTCGATGCTGCTCACCTTGTTGTGGACGAAGAAGACCTGCCCCTCGCGGAGCAGCTCACGGCGGACAGCAGCGGTGATCTGCTTCTCGTCGTAGGCGCCGACGAAGGTGAGGACGGGGTGCCGCTCCTCGGGCGGCGTTGCGAGAGTGGACATCTCGCGGATGCCGGTGACAGCCATCTCGAGGGTGCGCGGGATCGGGGTGGCCGACATCGACAGCACGTCGACGGCCGTGCGCATGGTCTTGAGCAGCTCCTTGTGCTCGACGCCGAAGCGCTGCTCCTCGTCGATGATGACGAGGCCGAGGTCCTTGAACTTCGCGTCCTTGGCGAGCAGCCGGTGGGTGCCGATGACGAGGTCGATGCTGCCCTCGGCGATCCCGGTCATGACCTCCTTGGCCTCCTTGTCGCTCTGGAAGCGCGACAGCGAGGCCACCTTGACGGGGAAGAGCGCGTAGCGGTCGGCGAAGGTCTGCTGGTGCTGGCTGACGAGCAGGGTCGTGGGCACGAGGACCGCGACCTGCTTGCCGTCCTGGATGGCCTTGAAGGCCGCGCGGACGGCGATCTCGGTCTTGCCGTAGCCGACGTCCCCGCAGATGAGCCGGTCCATGGGGACCTGCTTCTCCATGTCGGCCTTGACCTCGTCGATGCTGACCAGCTGGTCGGGCGTCTCGACGTAGGCGAAGGCGTCCTCGAGCTCACGCTGCCACGGGGTGTCCGGTCCGAAGGCGTGGCCCTTGGTGGCCTGGCGGGCGCTGTAGAGGCGGATGAGGTCGGCCGCGATCTGCTTGACGTAGCGCTTGGCCCGCGACTTGGTCTTGGTCCAGTCGGAGCCACCCATCTTGTTGAGCATGGGCTCCTCGCCGCCGACGTACTTCGTCACCTGGTCGAGTTGGTCGGTGGGCACGAAGAGGCGGTCACCCGGCCAGCCGCGCTTGCTCGGGGCATACTCCATGACAAAGAACTCGCGCGTCGCGCCGGCCACGGTGCGCTGCATCATCTCGACGAAGCGGCCGACACCGTGCTGCTCGTGCACGACGTGGTCGCCCGGGCGCAGCTGCAGGGGGTCGACCTGGTTGCGGCGGCGCGACGGCATACGCCGCATGTCCTTGGTGCTGGCGGTGCCCGGCTGGCCGGTGAGGTCGGTCTCGGTCAGCACCTCGATGCGACCGCCCTCGTGGACGAAACCGCGCCCGAGGGGCGCGCAGGCGACGTGGACCCAGCCCGGCTCGAGGGAGTCGTCGCGCGAGGTGTCGAGCGGCCGCACGGCGACCTCCTGCTCGCGCAGCACCTCCGCCACGCGCTTGGCCAGGCCCGGGCCCTCCGTGACGACAGCGACGGCCCAGCCGGCGCGGACGCGCGCGCGCAGGTGCTCGACGGCACGCTCGGTGTCGCTACGGAACGCCTCGGCGTCGACCGTGCGCACGGCGATGCGCTCGTCGACGTCGTCGTCCTCGATGACCAGGTCTGCGTCGGCGGCGAACGGCGTCAGCGTCCACCACGCCAGCCCGAGCCGCTGGGCCAGGGCGCGCACGTCGGCCAGCGACCAGTACGACGCGCTGCCGAGCAGAGACTGCAGGTCGACCGGCACCTGGTTGCCGGCCGCCGCGTTGGCCCAGCTCGCCTCGAGGAACTCCTCGCTCGTGGCCACGAGGTCGTGCGCGCGGCGGCGGACGCGCTCGGGGTCGGCCAGCAGCACGAGCGAGTGCTCCGGCAGCACGTCGAGCACCGACTCCATGCCGTCGACGAGCGCCGGCGCCAGGGACTCCATGCCCTCGACCGCGATGCCCTCAGCCAGCTTGGACAGCATCTCGGCCACCCCGGGGAGCTGGTCGGCGAGCGCCCGGGCGCGAGCGCGTACGTCGTCGGTGAGCAGCAGCTCACGGCACGGCGGGGCCCACAGACCCCGCTCGGCGACCTCGAGGGAGCGCTGGTCGGCCACCTTGAACCAGCGCACCTCCTCAACGGTGTCGCCCGAGAACTCAATGCGCACCGGGTGCTCCTCGGTGGGCGGGAAGATGTCGAGGATGCCGCCGCGCACGGCGAACTCGCCCCGCCGTTCCACCATGTCGGTCCGGGTGTACGCAGCGGCCACCAGGGCGTCCACCACGTTAGACAGTGAGCGCTTGTCCCCCGGACGGAGAGCGACTGGGACGAGATCACCGAGGCCCCTGATCAGCGGCTGGAGCACCGCCCGCACCGGGGCCACGACCACCGAGAGGGGGCCGTATGCCGGGTCCTTGGGGTCGGGGTGCGCCAACCGTCGCAGCACGGCCAGTCGCCGACCGACGGTGTCCCCGCGCGGCGAAAGCCGCTCGTGCGGCAACGTCTCCCAGGACGGAAGCAGTGCCACGCGCGCTGAGGGGAGGAAGGCGCCGAGAGAGGCTGTCAGATCCTCCGCCTCACGCATCGTCGCGGTGACGACGACGACGGGGGCCGCCGCAGGAGCAACCTGGGCCTCCTGGGCGAGCGCTGCGACGAGGAACGGCCTCGCGCCGTCGCTAGCGGACACGTCGACGAGGTGGGCGCGCCCGAACGCGTCAAGGACACGATTCACATCGGGGAGCGCCCCGAAGGCGCGCAGCAGTGGATGCGACAGGCGGGTGGTCGCCCTCCCCTTTTGGTTTGGCTTCCGATAGCGCGCAGTCGCACCGGGAGGTTGCACACTCGAAGGGGTGCGTGGGTCAGGCGTGGACGGCAGCGAACCCTGGGAAACTTCTATGCGCACCTCGCTGCCGCGGGGGATCGACCTCCCGTGGCCCACAGACTGTGACACCACGCGACCGGCCGGCGAGTCGCTGTAGACGTAGAAGACGACCGGCACCAAGCCCGCGGCGACAAGCGTGGCCTGCGCATCGGCACGTGTCCGTCCGAGTGCATCGGGGGTCACAGAAGTCGGCTGAGGTGCGACTGCGACTGTCAAGATCACCGGCTGGTGAAGTGCCCAACGGCTCCCCACGGGCGGCTGGCATCCGAGGACGGTGCCCGGGATCGCCGTGGGAATGGCTTCGTCGTGAATTTTCACGACGAAGCCAGCAGCCACCAGGGCGTTTTGAGCCGCCGCCACTTGCAAAGTTAGGACGGGTGGAACTGTGTTGTGACCACTTGCGAATTCGACGGTCACGATGCTGCCAGGACTCACCTGGGCTCCCGCCGGCGGATCTTGACGCAGAACGTCTCCGGCCTCACGTGTCGACGCCCTTCCCGACTTCTTGCCCGGTGCGAGTCTCAGTTGCGACCGTGCAAGCGCAGAACGCACCGCCTCAATGCCCGATAGCGGTGTCAGGTCAGGCACTCTGACCCTTTGGGGCCGGATAGAGGAAGCAGAATCACCCCTTTTTCTTTGAGGCTTGACACCGCGATCGTCCGCAGGAGGTGGTGGTACGCCGGCGCCTTGTGATCTGCCCGGCCACGCCGATGCGGCGAGGTTCCCTTCCGCCGCCTCGCGATCCTTGGCTTGTGCTGGGCTCTCAGCCACCTTCGTTGCGTTATCCAGTTCCCGACGAAGGACCACGGACTCTTCGCGAGGGATCGATTTGCCTTCCTTCAACAGGCGCCCGGACTCTTCCGGACCCAAGAAGAGCAAGGCATCAACGACTTGACGCGGTTCGGAGTCGTCGGCGCTGTCATGGACCAGCGCAACAATCGTCGATCGCGCTTCTTCGGTCATTGCTTGCAGGTCCGCCAGGATGCGCTGGCCCGACGGAGCCTCGGCCCAGTCGCGGAGCCGTTCGGCGGCGACCACGGTTGTCTCGGTGGGCCCCTCTGATGCATTGACGATCGATTGTGGACCCGAGGGAAGTTGAGTGGGGGTGCGTCCACTAGTGACCCGGTGTGAGTCAAGCCATCGAGTTAGAGCATTCACTTGATCAGCTTCGGAGAGGACCTGAAGCCGGTCATCGGGGTTGACCTGAGCGGACTCTAGTGCCGCCACGGCATTTTCCACCCGCTCCAGCACTTCGCCAACCGAGCTGAGATCTTCCGGCTCCATCGCCCGCAGGGGCAGGGGGAGCAGGTCGCGGCAGGCACGGTACTGCTTCCACCGCTCGGCTAATCTCCGCTGTTTGGCCGAGGGCCGCGCGGGCGTGCTGGCCTCCGTCGTCCAATCCGGTGGTGCATCGACAAGGTCGTGAAGGCACTGAACTGCTTCTGAAAGCCGCACATCTGCCAGCGCTCGGATCACCGACGGGTCACAAGGCTGAACCCGGGCGTCTCGAAGTTCGACCAGCGTCGTCATCGGAAGCGCGCTCAGCTTAGCGATCAGTGTCTTGGGTAGAACACTCTCAACCTGCGCCTGCTCAGCAGCAGCTTGGCTGTAGTGATGTGCATCGACTATGTCTTCGGCACGCCAGGGCCCGCGCCAGTCGAGGGTTGGGTTCAAAGCCAATCGGACTGCCGCGGCGAAGGCGGCGGTCTGGCCTGAAGCGTCAAGCCGGCTCAGGAAGCTAGATCCAAGTTCAAGTTGGTCCTGGTTCAGCCGGATCGCGGAACGTTGGGCTTCCACCAAGGCTTTGCTGCCCAACAGTGTCACCGCGTGCACGCTGCGCTCAAGGTCCAGACGCACACCGGTCGGTCCCAACATCGTCCCGGAGGCGTCGGCCACGCGGTTCAGGAGTTGTTGCAGCCGATCCGGAGTGAGCAAATGAACGCCGACAGTGACAGTGTGCTCCTCAGCCCCTGACCGCGATCCTGCTCCGGGCTGCTGGCCGGTCACCATATGGTCGGCCTCGGGCCTCGAGACCACTGTGTAACTGATCGCGGGTTGAGGACAGCCTGCCGCCTGGTAGGCGCTTACGGCCTCGTCCTCGGGGAGGCCGAGCACGTCGGGGATGAGAGGCTGCTCCTCCGGAAAGATGCGCTCGAGCGCCTCTCGGGTTGCAGCTGCATCCCATCGAGGGCCGGGCCTTTCTTGCAAGAGCTTCTTTGCGGGCTGCAGCCCCGCAACGCGGCCGTATACGCGATGGGCGATCGGAGGTGGCAGATCCGCGGAGGTGATGCGTGGCAACCACACGGTGCTCTCCACGTAGGCACGGGGCCCTTTGGAAGCGACCTGCAACTGTGTGGCCAATTTCTTGGCGTGCCCCTCCGCCTGACGAAGGGCATCCGAGCGACCAGCGCGCTTGAGGCCGTCGTCGATGGTCACCCATCGACCATCCTCCACGGCTAGCCTCCCCGACCAGCTCTTGATTTCTATGACCTTCAAGGATCGGCGGCCGAGAAGGACCACATCTGGGCTCACGGAGGTTGACGCAGTGTGAAAGTCAGGGAACACCCAGGCCTGGACGTAGTCCAGCCCCTCCAGTATCGAGAGCAGAAGGTGAACGTCCTCCTCCTCAGAGGAGGTGGCGGGGTGTCCACAGACGACCACTCTTGGGTAGGCCGGGAACTTCTTCCACCGGTAGGCGGGCTGGGCAGGTGACTTATGAGTGGACATCGCCTCACCGCCTAACCAGTCTCGTTTGCTCAGTAGCCGCCTAACGGCGCCGCACTCGCCTTCTACTCCGAGTCTGTCCGTGCCCAACCAAAGTACCCGCGCGACTCGCCGTGACGGCTTTCACCAACAGATGGGCACTCTCGTCCGCCAATCCGGAATCGCCTCCGACCTCACGCTAACTGTCAACGCTCAGCAAGGTTCGGAGTCGTTCGTGCCCCGAACGTATCGTCCCCGGTCCATGAGTCATGAGCGACAGCAATCCCAGAGCGACCGCTGGATGTTGTGGACTTTGGCGGGTGCGTGCGGCGGGTGTCTGCTGCTCTGGCTTGCCGCCCTCACGGGCGCTTGGCTCCGTGACAGCCGGGCTCCCTCGCTATCGGCAGTCAGGGTGGCGCACCTGCTGCTCCATCCCTCGGATCCCGCTGCTGCTTGGGGTGCCGATGTGGGATCGGCTTCTGCGTACTGGGGGCTGCTCCTGCTGCAAATTCTCCCGATCGCCAGTGCAGCAGTGCTCGCGCGGCGTCAGCGCGCTAACTCGTCGTCTACCAACACCTGGGTCACGCGCGCAGGCATCGCGTCACGTTCGGAGGCAAAGGCTGCCGCCGGAGCGCCTCGCGTCAAGAGCCGAGTTACCGGCCTGCGGCCATCCTCCCCCGGCGGCACCGTTAAGTCGGTTGCGCACGCCGTCGGCCACACCCGGGGCATCCAATGCTTCGTGACGGTGGAGGACTCGACTGTCGTCCTCGGGCCCCCGCGCTCGGGCAAGGGACTGCACCTTGTCATCCCGGCCATCCTTGAAGCGCCCGGAGCGGTGGTCACCACCAGCACCCGCCCGGACAACCTAACCGCGACTCTCCGGTCCCGGCAGCGTCTCGGCCCGGTAGCCGTCTTCGACCCGCAGGGCCTCGCCCCCGGCATACCGTCCACCGCGCGCTGGTCCCCCATCCGTGGCTGCGAAGACCCGCACGTGGCGATGGTCCGCGCAAAGGCCCTCACCAAGGGCGCCGCGTCCGGCACCACCGATGCCAACTTCTGGCAGTCCTCCGCGGAGCAGGCGGTCCGCGCGCTTCTGCACGCCGCGGCCCTCGGCGGCTGCAACGCAGGCGATCTCTACCGGTGGTCCCTCTCGGCTGTCCATGCGCGCGAAGCCGTCATGATCCTCGGCACGAGCCCCAGAGCAGCGCAGGCCTGGCACCAAGGCCTTGACTCCATCATCAGCGCCGACCCGCGACAACGAGACTCTGTCTGGGCGATGGTGTCGATCGCGTTCGCGGCCCTCGCCGACCCGCGGGTCCTCGACGCGGTCTCACCTGCCGAGGGCAAGCACCTCGACCCCGCAGAAGTGCTCGCCAGCAACGGAACCGTCTACCTGCTCGGCACTTCTACCGGCGCGGCCGCGACGGCGGGACTCGTCGGCGCCTTCCTTGAAGACGTCCTCGAGGTCGCCCGCCGCAAGGCGGCCAGCTCCCCCGCGTCCCGGCTCGACCCGCCCCTCTCGATGATCCTCGACGAAGCCGCCAACTACCCGCTCCCTTCACTCGCATCGCTCATGTCCGACGGCGGCGGCTCCGGCATCGCCACGACCGTCGTCCTCCAGTCCTTGTCCCAGGCCCGCGCCGTCTGGGGCGAACACGCAGCATCCGCCATCTGGGACGCCGCCATCGTCAAGTTGATCCTCGGCGGCGGCTCCAACGCCCGCGACCTCGACGACCTTTCCAAGCTCATCGGCACCCGACCCAAGGAGGTCACGAGCCGCAGCACCGGGCATGACGGCCGCCACTCGACGTCCACGTCGACCAACGACGTGCCGATCCTGACACCCGCCGAGTTGCGCACCCTTCCGTTCGGATCCGCTGTCCTCCTCCTGCGCGCTGCCCCGCCGATCGCTCTCACCATGAGCCCGTGGACAAGCCGCAAGGACACGAAGGACCTCACTGCAGCCCGCCTCGACCTCGAGCAGAAGATCCGTCATGCCAGCCAAATACACGCCTGAGGAAGCATGGCCCCGGACCCGGCGGGCGTCATACGACGCCTACCTCGGCTCCGGCGCCTGGAGCGACAAGCGGAAGCAGTGGTATGCCGCGTGGCTTACCGCCGCCGGCGTCGAGCCCTCGTGTTTGGTGTGCGGACGGCGGTGGACTCTCAAGGCCGGGCACCTGCACCACGCGACGTACGACCGGCTCGGGGCCGAGTCGGTCCGCGACCTGCTGCCCCTCTGCCGGCGTGACCACAAGGCCCTGCATGCAGTCATCGACTCGCACCCGACCTGGCGGCGCGCCGCCCGCCAGACCGCAACCGCCGCGATCATCGCCGCCCTCCGCCGGGTGCGCGCCGCACGCAGTATCTCGAGGCGGCAGTCCTCGACCACCTCGACGTCGTGACCCCAGACGAGCCTCTCGATTTCGGCGAGGATCCGTTCGAGCGGACCTTCGGCCAGCTCCGCGGCCCGGTCCACTGGCCCTCCCTCACCGAGGCCGAGATACGCGACCGGATGCGGGAGCTCGAGGAGTGGGTCAACGACCTCGTCCGCCGCTTCGCCCTCGAACCACGAGTCATCCCACCTTGCWGGGCGCAGCACCCCGCCCTTGTCGAGATCCTCTCCGCGCTGCGGGACCACGAGCGCGCCGCCTACGCCGACACCGCCTCCCCCACCGCCGCCATGGACTTCATCCGTGCGCTGCACGACGCGCAGCTTTTCCTCGCCGACCAGGTCTCCAAAACCCAATGCTCCGTCGCCGGCCACCGCGACGACTTGATCGCCTCATGGTCCACCACGGCGAGAGGGACTGACTGGCAAGGGAATTGACCGGACGAATGGTGTCCCGGTCCGAGAGTCCTCCTTCCAGAAGCGCGGGAGCCGCCCGCGCGGGAAGGGCCGACATGTCAGCCGCCGCGCAGCTCAAACCATCCACGCCGTTCGCCCGTGACCGTGTCGTCGACCAACTCATGGCCTTGGCCCGTAACGCCAGCCTCAACGTCGAAGAGCACGACCCCATCGACTACTGGTACCGCCTCGGCCAGCGCAACGCATACGCCCACGCCACCGCCCAGCTTTTCGCCCCCGAGCTCGGGCACGACCCCTTCAGCATCGCCGAGCGCATCACGACCGCGCTCGACGCAGGGACTACCGACCTCCGCGAGCTGCGAGACGCGGCATACGGCGCCCGAGAAGTCACCACTCCCCCGAAGCCCAGCATCGAGTGGGTCGGCCCCAAGGCGTTCGACACCCAGCACCGCAATATCCGCGGCGTCGACCGCGACTACGGCATGCGCTGGGGACCACGCAGCAACCAGCGCATCTCCCTTCGCCTTGACGGCGACGAGGCCACCCACGGCTTGCTCTACGCCTACGACCCGACGTGGCAGGAGTATGCCGTCCTCTCCACCAGCGCCCCACGCGCCGCCGTCGACCGTGCCTTCGCACACGCCACCGACACCGACATCCACATGCCCATCGAGACTTTCACCCAGCTCGTCGTCTCCTACGGCGTCGCGCTCGACCTCGCAGGCCGCACACCCGCGCCGGTGGCCGAGGTGCAGCTGTGACCGCGCAACGCCGGTCCGTCGACATCGAGGCGATCCGGGCCCGGCACCCGCTCCCCGAGGTGATCGCGGCCGCCGGCATCGAGCTACAGCCGCGCGGACACGGCTACATGGGCTGCTGCCCCTTCCACGAGGACAAGACCCCATCGCTGTCGGTGGACGGCGTCCCCGACCGCTTCCACTGCTTCGGATGCGGCGCCAGCGGCGACGTCATCGACTTCGTCCAACGCGCCCGGAACCTCAACTTCCTCGAGGCCGTCACCGAGCTCGAGGGCGGTCAGTACCAGAAGCGGGCCCTTTCGGTGGTCCGACCAGCACCGCGGCTCCCGGCTGTCCCCGACCCGGCTGTCGCCGCTATCCCGGCTGAGCGGGCCTTCGAGATCAACCAGCTCGCTTGGGAGCACTTCGCCGCCCCCGTCGGCACGGGCTTCGCCGCCCACTACCTGCTCCACCGCCGGGGACTTGACCTTGAACCGCTGACACACGAGTTCGCGGGCCATCGATTCGTCGGGCATGCCGCTCACGGCTGGGCCGCTCTCACCGAGCACCTGCGGTCTGCTGGCATGCACGACGACGAGCTCATCGGCATGGACCTGGCCATGAGGACCCGAGGTGGCCGGCTCATCGACACCTACCGCAACCGCCTTATCGTCCCGATCGCCAACGCCAGCGGCCAGATCCACGGCTTCATCGGCCGCGACATCAGCGGCCACCCGGCTGCGCCCAAGTACCGCAACCCCACGCGCACAACGGTCTTCGACAAGTCGCAGATGCTCTACCGGCCGACCCACCACCCGCTCGCCGCGGACGCGCAGGTGCTCGTCGTCGAAGGACCCATCGACGCCCTCGCCATCGCGGCTTCGGCTGCCGCCACCGGAACGACGCAGGGCGTCGCGGTCTGCTCCACCAACGGGGTGTTCGCCTCCCCTGCGCAGGTGCGCGCGGTGCTGGCGCTGACGCAGCGGCCCCCACGCATTGCCTTCGACGGGGACGACGCGGGACAGCAGGGCACCGTCCGCTGGGTCGCAGAGGCCTGCCTCGAGCAGCGCTCCCCTGTCCTGGCCACGCGTATGCCGTCCGGCATCGACCCAGCCGACTGGCTGACCACCCACGGGCCCAACGGCCTTCGAGATCTCCTCGCGGCATCGTCGCGAGCGACCCGCGACGACGTCCCGAACACGGCCGTCCCCGGGCGGGACATCATCCGAGCCCTGCTCTACAAGGCGGACGACCCGATCCGCGACGCCGTCGACCTCGTCACCGCGCTCGCTGGCCAGCTGTCCTCCGCGGAGGGCCACCAGCTGCTGCGCGACTCGACCGCCGAGATGACCCGACACGGCTGGAACCCACGCGACAGCTTCGCGAAGGCAGTCGAGGACGCGTTGCGCGAGCAACCCACCCCTCGCTCCACCCTATGGCGCCCAACGGCGACTCCCTCACTCATCTGAACCAGAAGGGTCCTCATGTCTGTGTCTTCGACCAACCTGATCGAACGCGCCTCGGCCGAACTGCACTGCGCGGCCGACGAAGCCGAGGCACGAGCCCAAGGCAACCCCCTGAATCCCTGGTCAGCCATGGCCGGCACGGTCCACCTTCTCGCCGCCGCCCTGAGCCCGATGCCCGTGACAGCACCCGCGGCCTCCGGCGCGCTCCAGGAGCACTTCACCGCCGCGATCGTCGCCCTCGACCAACTGGCTCCTGAGGACGCACCACAGGACCTGCCGTTCTGGCGCGCCCACATCGCCGACCTCAGAACCAACGCCCACATGCTCGAGCTCGGTGACTTCAGCACCCCGAAGGCCAGCTCCTGATGGCCACGACCGCCACCGACCTCATCGACCAGGCCCGACGCGTCCTCGCCGAGCTCCAGCAGACCGAGTTCCCGATCTCGCGACAGCAGTGGGAGGCGTTCGACCAGACCGTCTATCGCCTGCTCCACGAGCTCGACGGCGCAGTCACCGGCTGGCTCTTCAGCGAGGCGGCAGCAGCACAGCTCCACCAGGTAATGCGTGCCTACCCGCACCCACTACAGCCCGTCGACGACCGACCGGACTTCTCCATCAAGGAAGCGGCACAACTACTCGGCACCAGCGAGAACGTCGTCAGGAACCGCATCTGGGCGGGCACGCTACTGGCCGCCCCCACGGGCAGCGGCTACCGCATCCCGCGCAGCGAGGTCACAGTCCGTCGCGACCTCCGGCCGGCCTCGACGGACGACACACACCCGATCGCGCGGCTCTCCTGCACGCTCGGGGCCATGAACGACCTTTTGGTCCTCCACCGACTCGACCCCAGCGCCCCCGAGCTCCAGGCCCACACGCCCCTCTCACTCGCCACGCAGACGCTGTCCATCACGGCGGCGGCTGCTAGGCGAGCCCTTGCCCTCTGTGAACCGGTCGCCGCCGACCGCCCCCTGTCGATCGCTCGGTACGCGGCCGAGGCTGCTGCGCTCCTGCCTGGCGCGGCGCCACTGCGCGGGCTCCAGAATCCTGCGATACCGGCGCCCGACCTTGCACCGGACGGCCCGGCCGCAGAACTCGAGCGCTCCATACACGGCTGGGCCTCCGCCGCCCGCGACGAACTCCGCGATACGGTGCCGAGCGTCGCTGTCTTGCAAGACATCCACCGTCAAGGGGTGCATCTCTACGCGGCCCTGGACGTGGTGCTGCGCAACGCCCCCGGAGACACTGACCACGCAGGCTCTCGAGAACAACTGCTCGCGTCCGCGCTCACGCTTCAAACCGCCGCCGAGTCCTGGACCCAGACGTCCACCGGCATGCCGCCATCCCGGCCATACGTTGAAGCCTCTCGTCGCCTATATGCGGCCCTCAGCGGTATCACGGGAGCCGCAGGTGCTGAGCCGGACCATCTATCGGCCGCCTACCAAGCGCTCCTGCGCGGAGCTAGCGACGTTGCCTGGCTGACGACTCTGGTCACGCCGACGGCCTCTCGGCTGCAGCACTCAGGCGTCCTCTTCATCCACGCGCGGCACGCCAACAGCGATCCCTCGCGCCTGAGCGCGAGGCTAGGAGGACGCATGGTCGAGGCCACGGCTCACGACCTGCCCCATCTTCACGAGAATCTATGGGCGGCGCAGCGAGCGGCCGCACAGCCTGTCCGCGTGCTGCCCATAGAGCTCACGTCTTTGCAGTACCGGCAGCCGGAAGTCCGCTCAATCGCCCTCTAGCGCAGGTTGCCCACACCGCCCAAAGTGACGTGCGACCTCCGCCGGGAGTAGGGCCCGGGCACGGCCAGCTGAAGCGAGAAACGTCCCGAGGCGGCGACCAATCTCAGACTTGACGAGCGGCGGAGCCCCCAAGCGACTTCGGCTACGAAATTCCGCCAGGCCGACTGAGAAGAACAGCAGTCTGGCAACGAGCTGGCTGGCGCAGAAGACTCCGGGAGACTCTCTGACGCGCAGGAGTGCCCCGTAGGCACGCTCGGCGTGACGGGACTTGCACCCACAAGGCCTCAGGGCGTCCATAAGGTCGACAACGGCCGGAGTGAGCCGCCTGTGGCCCTGACGACCGAGACGAAGGTGCCGTTGATCACCGTTACTGGGGCATTTGAGCGGGCGGGGATGGGCGATTCCCTTTGGCCGCGGGCCGAGCGACCGCGGGCACCGGTGAGCCGGGGTGATTTAGTCGCGAGTACCTCAGGCGAGGTGGAGCATCTCCTGCTCGACGTCCCCAAATGTTTTCCGAGCGATCGTCTCGAGCGCCTCGAACGCCTCGCTCCGCGTCGTGCACTCATTAGACGCTGGCCGGCCGGCACTGGAGCAAGTCACAGTGGAGTCCCAAATTCCAGAGGACACGCCCAGGGACTGGATGGACGCTGCGGTCAAGTCCGGATCGGTGGTGTACGACGGTGATCCGTCGAGGTCGTTCGGTTAGGCGTTGATCGCGCCGGCGATCAGGTCGGTGTCCACCTCCTCACGGTCGTTGTCGGTGGTGCGGTGGGTCAGGACGGCGCGGGCGTTCTTCAGTGCCTCGAGGCCGAGGTAGCGGCGTTGCTCAGCCCACTCGTCGTGCTGCTCGGCGAGGACGGCCCCGACGAGGCGGATGACGGCTTCGCGGTTCGGGCGCCGCTCTCGTCAAGCGGCGGCGGAGTTTGCCCTTGGCGGCGGTGGCTTTTGGGCTTGCAGGTCGCGGATCATGGCTCGGTACACGACGGCGGCGAGGTGGCGTTTCAGGCATCGTCGAGCTTCGGCCGCGCTCTTGCCTTCGGCGCGTTTGCGCGCGAGGTAGGTGCGCGCGTCTGGGTGCCATCGCGCCTGGGTTCGGGCGATCGTGAACAGGGCGCGGTTGAGCTGCCGGTTCCCGCCGCGCGCGAGCCGGTGCCGGGTGGTGTTGCCGCTGCTCGCAGGGACGGGCGCGGCGCCGGCGTGGGCTGCGAAGGCGGCCGCGGAGGGGAAGTGCCTGGCGTCGTGTGTCTCGCCGAGGATCTTCGCGGCGGTCAGGGGTCCCACCCCCGGGATTGCGAGCAGGTGCTCGTGGACGTCTAGGTCGAGCTGGTTGGCGATCAGCGCGCCCAGCTCGGCGATCTCCTTCTCCAGTGARCCCAGTCGCCGGATCGCGACCAGCGCCAAGTGGGCTCGCACCGGGTCGCTGGTCCTCTCCGCCATSGCGAGCTGRCGGGCTCGCTTCACGGCKGCCTTRCTGGTCAGCGCGCCGGTGACTGCTCGATGGCCGGGAGAGAGGCCGATCAGCAACGCGTGCAAACGATTCCGCACTCGGATCTGCTCCTGRACGAGCTGGTCSCGTGCGTCAACGAGCAGCTTCATGTCCGCGTCCAAGTGGGCTGCGTCCATCCGGGGCAGGTTCTGCTCTTGRACGGCGACGCGGGCGATGATGATCGCGTCACCCTCATCATCCTTGCCGCGKCGGCGACTCGTGCGTCGCCCTTGAGCGGTCAGGTGCGTGGGGACATCGATGACCTCTTCYCCAGCMGCCAGGAGCMRCAGYGTCAGCGCCCGACCGAAGCCCTTGGCGCCCTCGACAGCGACCTCTCGAGGAACGGGCAGSGCCTGGATCCASGWAAGCATCCGSGCTAACTCGCTCCGGTYGGCGCCGGTCTCGARCTGGTCGACWACGCGGCCTTGGGGGTCGACTGCCGCAGCCACATGRACTTGGGTGTGCGCATCGATTCCGACCGTGACTACTTCTCTCATGAGCAACTCCTCAACCCATCGACGACGATGATGGTGGTGGTCGAGGACAGTCCTGCCGTTCGGTCAGCACGCCGCTCTTAGGTCACGGGACCACCGGTCTTGAGAGCCCGGAGGGACTGGCCCTAACGGGGTCAAGGCCCTGAGGCCCGACAGAAAGATTCCGGGTCACCCCCGGGCTCCCAAGGCTCAGACAACCACGCAGGAAGATGCCCACGACGTCGGTGCGGCGGCGGATCTCCCGGTTGAGGCGCTCGTTCGGGTTGTTGGACCAGATCTGCTTCCAGATCTCCTTCGGGAACACGGTGAAGGCGAGGATGTCGGCGCGGGCGAGCTCGAGGTGCTCGGCGACGACTGGGAGCTTCTCGTACAGGCCCTCTAGGACCCGGTGGAACTGGGCGTTGACGGACTCTGCGTCGGGCTGGTCGTACACGGAGTGCAGCAGCGCCCGGACCCAGCCCCACTGGCTCTTCGGGGTCACGGCCATGAGGTTCGCGGCGTAGTGGGTCCGGCACCGCTGCCAGGACGCGGAAGGCAGCGTCGCCCCGATCGCCTCGACCAGGCCGGCGTGCGCGTCGGAGGTGACGAGCGCGACACCGGACAGCCCGCGGGCGGTCAGGTCCCGAAAGAAGCTGAGCCAGCCGGCGGCGGATTCGGTTGTGGCGGTGTGGATCCCGAGGACCTCCCGGTAGCCGTCGGCGTTGACGCCGGTGGCGACCATGACGGCGACCTTCACGACCCGGCCGGCCTCGCGGACCTTCATCGTGAGCGCGTCGGCCGCGACGAACGTGTACGGACCCTCGTGCAGGGGCCGGGTCCGGAACGCGGCGACCTGCTCGTCGAGGTCGCGGGCCATCACCGACACCTGCGACTTGGACAGGCCCGTGATCCCGAGCGTCTTGACGAGCTTGTCCATCCGCCGGGTGCTGACCCCGAGCAGGTAGCACGTCGCCACGACCGTCGTCAGTGCTGCTTCGGCGCGGCGGTGCCGCTGCAGGAGCCAGTCCGGGAAGAACGTCCCCTCGCGCAGCTTCGGGATCGCGATGTCGAGTGTGCCGGCTCGGGTGTCGAGGTCCCGGCGGCGGTAGCCGTTCCTGCTGTTGACTCGGTCCGCCGAGCGGGTGCCGTACTCGGCGCCGCACACGCTGTCAGCCTGCGCGGACAGCAGCGCGTTGATGAACGTGCCGAGCAGCTCCCGCATCAGATCGGGGCTGGCCTGGGCCAGCTGCTCGTGCAGAAAGAGGGAAGGGTCGATACTGGTGGATCGGGGCTGGCCTGGGCCAGCTGCTCGTGCAGAAAGAGGGAAGGGTCGATACTGGTG
>NZ_JBFULD010000007.1:0-33668 GCF_056400505.1 Terrabacter sp. P5_B1 | reverse complement strand
GCGTGGCTGAGGTCCACGTCCCGAGGACGACGTCGGTGAGCAGCGGGTGGATCGCGTGACCCAACCACTCGCCGCGCAGCACCGAAGCCCGCCTCCCCGTGCCGAAGGCGGACCGGATCGCCGGTTCGAGCGCTCGCACCGGCCTGTCGAGCGCGGTGGTCTCCTCGAGCCGCAGCGTCCAGCGCACGATGGCCGGGGGCCGTTCGATCGCGCTCATGTGCTTCTCCTCGCTGAACGGTGCATCGGCGTCGTCCACGGCGCCGTCGGACACCACGTTGCCTCGCTCCACTCTCATGGTCAACAAGAGGTGTGACGTGTAGGGCGCAAGCGTGGCACCCACTCCTCAGTTGGAWAACGCTTTGTCGGMCCTTCYCGGGTCTGTGAGGCTCRYRCCATGCGCGGGTTCGACGAGTTGGTAGCGGAGGCCGAGTCGGCAGACATCACCGGCTGGGGCTTCGGCTGGCTGRCCGGCCGGGCCACCGAGGAGCGTCCGCCGTKGCGGTTCTCGCGGCTCCTCGCGCAGCGGCTCGCAGCCGTGGAGCGGGCCTTGGACATCGACACCGGCGGCGGCGAGGTCATCAACGAAGCACCCGTGCTGCCTCCCGTCATGGTGGTGACCGAGTCCTGGCCTCCCAACGCSGARCGGGCSCGCGCCACGTTGGGGCCGCGCGGTGTYCGCRTCCTGGCGACCCGGGACGGTTCCGGACTCCCCCTCGAGGACGAATGGTTCGACCTGGTCACCGCCCGGCATCCCGTGCGCCCCGACTGGCACGAGATTCATCGCGTGCTGCGTCCCGGCGGGCACTATTTCGCGCAGCACGTAGGACCSGCCTCGGCGTTCGAGCTCATCGAGTTCCTCCTGGGACCACTGCCAGAGCAGCGGAAGGGCCGAGACCCGCAGCGCGAGGCCGCYCAGGCCGAGCAGGCCGGCCTGCGAGTCGAGCAGCTGCACACGGCGAGATGTCGTCTGGAGTTCTTCGACGTCGGGGCCATCGTCTGGATCCTGCGCAAGTGCGTGTGGTGGGTACCCGACTTCACCGTCGACCGGTACGAGGACAAGTTGCACGAGCTGGACGTGAAGATGCGTCAGGGGGAACCGTTCGTCGCCCACTCCGCCCGACACCTCATCGAGGCCCGGAGGGACTGACGTCAGCATGTGTTGACGCGGTCTTGTCCGTCAGCATATGCTGACGTCCATGGAGAGAACCGCCACCGACCTCGCGGGCGACCTCGACAGCACCGACCCGACGGTCGGGCTGCGGGCTGTTGCCGCGCTGGGTCGCCTGCTCGACCAGCTCGAGACCCTGCACGTCCGCAATGCCCGCGCCAAGGGATGGTCGTGGCAGGAGATCGCGGACGCGCTGGGCGTCACGAAGCAGACAGTCCACCGCAAGCACTCTCGGAGGTAGACCCGTGTTCGAACGTTTCACCCGAGACGCACGCGCCGTCGTGATCTCGACCCAGGACTTCTGCCACGGCATCGGCGCCGACGAGGTGCGGCCGGTCCACCTCCTCTTCGCCCTCACCGAGGAGGGGAGCGGGGTCAGCGATCTCCTCGCCGGCCGCGGAATCACGTCGGACGCCGTCGCCGAGTGCCTCGGCGCTGCTCGGCCGGCTCCGCGGGCCTCGTTGACCGAGGACGACGCCGCGGCGCTGAGGTCCCTCGGCATCGACCTCGACGCCATCCGGGAAGCCGTCGAGCGGCAGTTCGGCCAGGGGGCGCTCGATGAGCCGACCCAGGACGTGAGCCGCGACGGCGGCGCCGCCGCCCCGCCGGACGAGAACCACGACGACGAGTGGGCTGCCCATGGACGGTTCAAGCGGGGCGGCCACATCCCCTTCGGGCGCGGTTCCAAGAAGGTGCTCGAGCTCTCGCTACGCGAGGCGATCCGCGCCGGCGCCCGCGAGATCCGCACTGAGCACATCGCCCTCGGGGTGCTGCGCAGCGACGACGAAGCCTTGACGATGCTGATGCGGACCCTCGGCGTGGACGTGCAGGCGGTGCGCGCCGAGCTCGAGGACCGCGGCCGCCGGACCGCCTGAGTACCGAAGCGGGCCAGCGGTCAGTGGAGGGTCTCGTGGTTGTGGCACATCTCGACGAACTTCGCGATGCGCGCCGCCCGGGTCTCGGGCTTCTTCGCGTCCTGAACGCGGTAGAGGATCGCATACCGGTTGGCGCCCGCGAGCGTGTCGAAGAACGCCTTGGCCTCCGGATCGGCCGCGAGCGCGGCGGCCAGGTCGTCGGGGATCGTTGCGCTCTTCTGTCCGGCATAGGCCGCCGCCCACCGACCGTCCGCCTTCGCCGCGTCGACCTGCGCCTGCCCGGCCGGTCGCATACGACCGGCTTTGATCAGCGCCTCCGCCTTGTCCCGGTTGATCTGCGACCACCTGCTCCGCGGCCCGCGTGGAGTGAAGCGCTGCAACCAGTAGGCCTCGTCGAACCCCCGCTTCTGCCCGTCGATCCAGCCGTAGCAGAGAGCGACCTCGAGCGCCTCGGCGTAGTTGACCGTCGCGGCCGCACCCACCTTGCCGATCTTGAGCCAGAAGCCGCGATGGTCGGCGTGGTGCTCGGCAAACCAGGCCTCGCAGTCGGGCACCGTAGCGAACGAGATCATCTGTTGGCCGGCCAACTCCTCCGGCGTCCCTTCGGCCGACACATGGCCATCCTGGCACCGCCCACCGACAGGATGGCCGTCACGGCTGGCAGGAGCGACACCTGATCACGGGCCCTCCCCGAGAGTCGAGCGTCTTCGGCTCCCTCTGATGGATGCTGGGCGTGGCACCCGTCGTTGGTGCAGCACCTGTCGAGCTGCCGGGCCCTGCACGCCGCACTCCGCCCGAGCTCCTACGGTTCTCTACTGACCGGACTGGGCGCGGCCCGCGGTTGATCACGATCCGCCGCGGCGGCATGCTCGGCGACGCGGACCACCAGCTTGTGGCCCGGTGGGCCGCCCAGTGTGCCGAGCACGTGCTCCCTCTCTTCGAAGAAGCCCAGCCGATGGACACCCGGCCTCGCGACGCGATCGAGGGGGCGCGCGCGTGGGTGCGTGGCGAGATGAAGATGATGGACGCCCGAGCCCGGGGCGGGCACGCGATGGGCGCCGCACGGCCAGTGCGCGGTGCGGCCCGGTGCGGCCCGGTTCGCCGCCTACGCCACCGGCCAGGCAGCCTGCGTGGGCCACGTGCCCGAGCATGATCTCGGCGCTGCGGCCTACGCGATCCCGGCCGTTCGGGCCGCCGATCCGAACGACCTGAACGCCGGACGGCGTGAGCGAGACTCGCAGCGCGACCGGCTCCCCGAGCGGATTCGGGCGCTCGTCTGGAGGACCAGGTTCGCCGGAACGCCATCTGCTGGTCCGTCTTCGAGGACTGACGCCACGTCGCGACTACTGCGATCCGCCTCGGAGTCCCGTCAACAGTTGTGAAGGAGTCCTCGCTGGGCCTTGCCGACGAGCACCCACCACGCAGCACTGTCGACGCGCGCCTTCCAGTACGAGCTCGTCTGGGCCAGGTGCAGGATCTCGTTGTACATCGTCGGGATCACCGACGGCGTGACCGTGAGGATCATGTCCACCCCGGCGCTCAGGGCGTTGGTCGCGCGGTGAGCCACGGTCCACTGGCCGGGCTGGACGGCGTTCCCCATGTCGTCCGTCAGGATCGGCCCGTGGAAGCCTGCGCTCCGCACCAGGTTCACGATCTTCGGCGAGAACACCGCGAGCGTCGTGGGGTCGATCTTGTCGTAGATCGCCGAGGACATCATGACCGCCGTCACACCGGCATTGATGTCGGCGCGGAACGGGTTCAGGTACGGGCTCGTGCTGGTCGTGTAGCGATCGTGGACGCCGTAACTGGTGTCGGTGTTTGCGGTGACCAGACCCAGCCCGGGAAAGTGCTTGCTGGTGGTGCCGACACCCGCCGCCGACATCCCGCGCACGATGTCGACGGACTTCGCGGCGGTGACGTACGAGCTGTAGCCGTACTCACGCTGGAACACGCCGATGGGCGGGTTCTGCTTGGCCCACTGCGCATTCGGAACGGTGTCCGCCACAGGAGCCAGATTGAGGTTGACCCCCACGCGAAGCAGCTGACTCCCCCAGGTGGTCCCGGCCTGTTGCAGGCCTGCATCCGACCAGGTGCCCTGGGTCAGCGCGGTCGGCATCCTGCTGAAGCCCGGACCCTGCAGCACCTGCACGTAACCACCCTCCTGATCGGTGGCGACGAACAGCGGCGTGTTCGCGGTGCTGGCCGTCGTGACCCGCGCTCGAGCGGCGGCGGTGACAGCCGATGGCGCGGCAGTCCCACCCGTGCTGCGCCCGGACAGGAAGAGGTTTCCCACGTGGTACCGCGTGATCTGGTCCAGCACGGTCGGGTCGGCGTAGGTGGCGGGCGTGCCGACCATGAAGATCTGGCCGACCCGCTGCTCGAGGGTCATCGACTGCATGACCGCGTACGGGCTGCAGACCGCGGTTGTCTGTATGGCTGCCGCGGCCTCGGCGCCCGGGATCATCCCCGCCGGACGCGCACCCGCGGCCGAGGAAGCCAGGAGAGCGACGGCGCCAGCACCTATCGCGACGCAGCGCAGGCAACGCATACGTCATGGTCCCACGCAACTGAACGGCCAGCACCCTGATCCATCGACGACGTCATGCTCTGGCCGGGTCCGGATCGGTGGTCTACCGCGGTGCTGCGTTGAGGTCGTTCTCGCTGCGCAGAGGTGCCGCGGGGGACGGGCACGAGGGCTGGGTCAGGCCATGAATTCTGATATTCCGGGAACGTCCATCGCAGTAGCCTCGAAAGGCTCGTCGAAAGGGGCCGGTGGTCTGGCCGTCAGCAAGGGAGCACAGCGATGAGCCCTCGACACGGATGATCTCGATGGGGGCGGCTCGCCCTGTTCATCGCCGTTGCAGTGGCAGTGACCGCGGTCCCGGCGTGCGACCACCTGTCGGCAGGCGCTGGCAGACTCAGGGCGTGTCGAAGCCGCCGCGCATCGAGCCATCCGGCGACGTCGTCGCGCGGGTCGCCTCGACTGCTTTGGCACTGCCCGAGGCTCACGAGGAGGACGCCTGGACCGGCGTCCGGTGGCGGGTCCGGAACACGATCTTTGCCCACGTCCTGGTCGCCCAGGAGGGTTACACGTCGGATTACCGCGACCTGACCGGAGTGACCGAACCAACCACGGTGCTGACCTTCCGGTCATCCGGCGACGAGCTGTTGGCCCTGGCCCCGCGCCGGGCCGCCGTTCTACCGGCCGCCGTGGTCACCCACCGCCGTCGGGATGGTGCTCGACGACGACATCGACTGGGACGAGGTCGTCGAGCTGCTGACGGACAGCTACCGGTTCTGCGCACCCCAGAAGCTGAGGCACCGACTGGATCAATGACGTCCGTGAGTGGCGGGCCGGTCAGACCACCGAGTGCGGCGTGAACTGACGTGAGGCAGAACGGTCAAGCCGCGGCTCGGCGTCCGCACCTCGTGAGGTACTGGCGCCGCTCATTCGCGCATCAGCATCCCCTGGGCCTCACGCTCCAGGTCGACGTAGGGCTCGCCACTGACGTCGATGGCCACCCGTTTGATCGTGCCTCCGGTGAAGCGGTAGGGACGCTCACCCGGATAGTCCTGTGTCACAGGGTCGCCCACGTCGCGGCCGACGGCCAGGCCCTCGCCGGCGATCATGTAGCCGCCGGGCTGGAGCTTGATCCGCCCCTCACCGACCTTCGAGTCGCCGTGGAAGAGGGACAGGACGCCGGTCGCCACCGGCGTGGCCTCGCCGCCGTCCTTCTCGAAGGAGGCCGCCAGGATGAGGTTCTCACCGGTCGGCAGGTCCTCCGTCGCCACGACCACCTGCTCGACGATGCCGACGAAGCTGTTGACGTAGTGCAGCCGGTTGTCCTTGACGTAGAGGCTGTGACCACCGAAGCGCGACCCCTGCGCGAAGAGCACGCCCTGGGCACCCGGCTCCGGAAGGTCGACCAACGCGCCGATGACGAACGAGCGGCCCCGAACGACGACGGCCTGGGCCTCGGGCACCTCGGCGTGGTTGGGGTAGTAGACGTAGCGGTCCCGGGGCGCGGAGAGCTGCGGGCGCGGTGATACGAGGATCTCCAGCGCCGAGCGGTCGTCGAGCGGGAAGCCCTCGTTCGCGCCGGCCTCGGCGTACCAGAGGTTGACCATCTCGCGGAGCTTGTCCGGCTGCTCGGCGGCCAGGTCGTGCAGCTCGGAGCGGTCGACGTCGACGTGGTAGAGCTCCCACTGGTCCTCGTTGAAGTGCCCCCACCCGCTGATCGTCGGGTGCGTCGTGATGGCCTTCCAGCCGTCGTGCCAGATGCCGCGCGACCCGAGCATCGAGTAGAACTGCGTCTGCCGCTCGCCGGGGGCGTTGGCGTCATCGAAGCTGTAGCGCATGCTCACGCCGTCGAAGTGGCTCTGGGTGTGGCCCTTGATGGTGGCCGGGGCCTCGATGCCTAGCGCGTCGAGAACGGTCGGCACGAGGTCGATCGCGTGGTGGTACTGCTCGCGGATCTCACCGTGGGCGGTCATGCCGGCCGGCCAGGAGATGACGCACGGGTCGGAGGTGCCGCCGTTGAGCTCGTAGCGCTTCCACATCTTGAAGGGGGTGTTGAAGGCCATCGCCCACCCGTTGGGGTAGTGGTTGTAGGTCTTCGGCCCACCCAGCTCGTCGAGCATCGCGAGGTTGGTGTCCACGTCGTCGGGGATCCCGTTCATGAACAGCATCTCGTTGACCGACCCGTCCGGGCCGCCCTCGCCGCTGGCGCCGTTGTCCGACACGAGGATGACCAGGGTGTTCTCCCGCTGGTCGGTCTCCCCGAGATAGCTGAGCAGCCGGCCGATCTGGGCGTCGGCGTGGGAGAGGAACCCGGCATACACCTCGGCCATGCGGGCGAAGAGCCGCTGCTCCTGCTCCGACAACGAGTCCCACGGACGGGTGGTGTCGACGGCAGGGAAGGGCTGCCCCTCGGGACCGGTGCGAGTCTCCGGGGTGCCGAGCGGGTTGATCGCGGGCAGCTCGGTGTTCGGCGGGACGATGCCCATCTCGATCTGGCGGGCCAGCGTGGCCTCGCGCATCGCCTCGTAGCCCTCGTCGAACCGCCCCGCGTACCTCTCGATCCACTCCTTGGGCGCGTGGTGCGGTGCATGGCAGGCGCCCGGGGCGTAGTAGAGGAAGAACGGCTTCTCCGGCGCCACCGCCTTGGCGTCCATGATGAACTCGATCGCCTTGTCGGTGATGTCCTCGCCGAAGTGGTAGCCCTCCTCGGGCGACCTCGGCTGGTCCACGGGGTGGTTGTCGTAGGTCAGCTCCGGGTACCACTGGCTGGTCTCGGCGCCGAGGAAGCCGTACCACCGCTCGAAGCCTCGACCCGTCGGCCAGTTCCGACGCGTCGACGCGAGGTTCATCTCGACGGTCGGGCACAGGTGCCACTTGCCGACCATGTAGGTGTTCCAGCCGCGCTCGCCGAGGATCTCGGACAACATGCCGTTCTCGGGCGGGATGGTGCCGCTCGCGTTGGCGAAGCCGCTGGCGCCCTCGGTGATGCAGGCCATGCTGTTGCGGGTGTGGTTGCGCCCGGTGAGCAGGCAGGAGCGGGTCGGCGAGCACAGCGCGGTGGTGTGCCACTGGGTGTAGCGGACCCCGTCGCCGGCGATCTTGTCGATGTTCGGGGTCTCGATCGGACCGCCGTAACAGCTCATCGCAGAGAAGCCGACGTCGTCGAGCACGATGTAGACGACGTTGGGCGACCCGTCCGGGGCCTTCGGTGGGGCGAAGGGGCCCCAGTCCTCCACGGAGTCCCGGATGTCGACGTTGACCCTGCCCTTGAACGGCACGCTCATGGCTCCTCGAATCTGTTTCGTGACGACGGCGACGGCTCGCCAGCCAAGTTCGAGCGCGCCAGGTCGGCCCGCCTTCCCTCGAGACAAGCGACATCGCGACGCCGGTGCATCGCCCGGACAGGGTGACGCGTCAGAGACCTGTCGACGTCCCTCGGCGTCCGCCTGCCGCAACGAGGGCCCCGGGGTAGCGTGTCGAGCGTGACGACGCCCACGGGGCTGACGGAGCTGGTCGAGGTGCCGGGCGGCACGTTCGCCATGGGAGCGGAGCGCTTCTACCGGGATGAGGGCCCGATCCACGACGAGACCGTCGGTCCGCTCGCTTTCGAGCGCCACCCCGTGACCAACGCGCAGTTCGCACGCTTCGTGCGCGACACGGCATACGTCACCGTCGCCGAGCGCCCCCTGGACCCGGCGCTGTACCCCGGCGTCGCCCCCGACGACCTCGCCCCCGGGGGCCTCGTCTTCCGGCCGACTCCGGGACCCGTGGACCTCGGCAACTGGCGCCAGTGGTGGACCTGGGCGCCCGGCGCCACGTGGCGTGCACCTTTCGGCGGGGGCAGCTCTCTCACCGGGAAGGACGACCACCCCGTCGTGCAGGTGGCGTTCGAGGATGCGACCGCGTATGCCGCGTGGGCCGGTCGGCGCCTGCCCACCGAGGCCGAGTGGGAGCACGCCGCAGGGGGAGGCACCGGCACGACGTACGCGTGGGGCGACGAGGTCCGTCCCGAGGGACGCCTCATGGCCAACACGTGGCAGGGCCGGTTCCCGTATCTCAACACCGGCGCCGACGGCTGGGTCGGCACGTCACCCGTGGGCTCCTTCCCGCCCAACCACGTCGGCCTCGTCGACCTGATCGGCAACGTCTGGGAGTGGACGACGACGACGTATGCCGACCGTCACGTCGTACAGCACGCGTGCTGCTCGCCCGCGCGGCCCACGGAAGCCGACGGCTCGACGACCGACCCTTCGGTCCGCAAGGCGCTCAAGGGTGGCTCGCACCTCTGCGCGCCCGAGTACTGCCTGCGCTACCGTCCGGCCGCCCGCTCCCCGCAGTCGGTCGACACGTCGACGACGCACATCGGCTTCCGCTGCGTCGTCGACGGCTGACTCCGCGGAGTGCCGCCCCAGGCCGGACACAGGGCCGACCGCAGCCCTATCCGGAGAAGTCGGATGCGCTCATGCCATCCCGGGGAGGAGGACGGCCACCAGCGTCTCGACCACCCAGTCCTGGTACTCCCTCTCGGTCCAGAGGCCGAGCACCCGGCCCTCCTCCGCGCGGAGGATGCCGCTTGCCGCGAGGCGTTCGTAGAGTCGGCCCCGGGTGCCTTGCCCAGTGCGGTCACGACGGTCTGGGGTTTCTTGCCCTCTTTGCTCGTGACCCCGGTCAGGGCCTCGTCGAGGACGTCATCGCCGGTCGGGCCGGCGTCGCGGACGACGAGGCGTCCCCGCGGGACGTGCTCGTCGGCACCCGCGACGTCGACACGCTCCATGAGCGCGAGCTCGACAAGCAGGGCCCCACCGAGCGCGATGTCCGCCAGGGTGCTCGAGGCAGCCAGCTTTCCGGAGTCGTCATCGGTGAGAAGCAGCCACAGGTCCTCGGCGATCAGCATGCTTCGATCGTCGGCGGACTCGATGTGCACGGGTAGGGCCGTTGGGCCCGTACTTGTCGGAGACGACCGCCCTCACCCCGCGTGCGGGTCCGGCAGGAGGTCGCGCCACGAGTGCTGCGGGGAGTAGCCGAGCAGGTCGCGGGCCTTGTCGATGCAGTAGAAGGTCTCGTTGCGCCCCATCGGCCGGCGCAGCTCCACCCCGTCGTAGAAGCGCTCGCGCACCTCGTCGGTCGTCGCGGCCACCGACATGTCGGCGTTGGCGACGTTGAAGACCTCGTAGCCCAGCCCGTCGACCTCGAGGCAGCGCTGCACCATCTGGCCGAGGTCGCGGGTGTCGATGTAGGCGAAGACGTTGCGCCGCCGCAGCGCCGGGTCCTGCAGGAACGGCGGGAACATCTCGGCGTACTCGTGCGGCTCGATGACGTTGTTGATCCGCAGCCCGTAGATGTCGGCGCCGGTGCGGGCCTGGAACGAGCGCGCCGTCACCTCGTTGGCGACCTTCGACATCGCGTAGGAGTCCTCCGGCACCGTCGGGTGCTCCTCGTCGACCGGCACGTAGAGCGGCCGCCGCTCCCCCTGGGCGAAGCAGATGCCGTAGGTCGTCTCGGAGGACGCGAAGACCACCTTGCGGATGCCGAGCCGGGTCGCCGCCTCGAGCACGTTGTAGGTGCTGAGCACGTTCGTCGCGTACGTCTTGGCCTCCGACGTCAGCAGGATGGCCGGCACCGCGGCGAAGTGCACGACGGCGTCGTAGGCCGGCTTGGCCGCGAGCTCGAGCTCGTCGAAGCGCGCCAGTCCCGCGAGCGCCGAGTACGTCTCACCGATGTCGGTGAGGTCGACCTTGAGGTCGTCGACAGCTGGGTGCCCCAGCGGCACGAGGTCGGCGTTGGTGACCTGGTGGCCCTGCTCGGCGAGGAAGCGTGCGACGTGCTTGCCGGCCTTGCCGCTGCCGCCGGTGAAGAAGATGCGCATGGATCGATCCAACCACCGATGCCGCCGCACACGAGGGCGCGACCACGGCTCGGCGACCCCCGACGGCCCGGCCACGCGCTTTGACATGATGACCGGCATGGAGGGACCTGCAGCCGCGCGCCACCCCGAGGCACCCCAGCCAGACCCCGCCCAACCAGACCCCGCTCAACCAGACCCCGCCCAACCAGCGCCCGGCCGCGAGACCGAGATCCGCGCGCTGCTCGCCGAGCTCGGCACCGCCATGATCGCCACCGGGCAGCCGGTGCAGGAGATCGAGGAGGAGCTCGCCGAGGTGAGCGCTCGGCTCGGCTACCCCGACGTCCAGTCGGCCGTCGGCCCCACCGGCCTCATGGTCACTCTCACCCCGGGCGGGCCCTCCACCTACCGCTCGGCCCCCGCAGGCCTGCGCCTGCACCAGTCGGCGAGCGTCCGCCTCATCCGCCACCAGCTGCTCCACGACGAGCTGACCGTCGCCGCCGCCCGCGACGAGCTCGCGGCCACGGCCACGCGTCCCGTCCAGCAGCCCCCGTGGCTCGTCGCCGTCGCCTGGCCGGTGCTCGCCGTCGGCATCGCGCTCATCCTCCAGCCCGGCTGGGCCAACGTCGCCGCCGCCGCGGTCGGCGCCCTCCTCGTCCTCGCCCTCGTCCAGCTCGCCGAGCGCCACGAGGTCGTCAAGACCCTGCTGCCGACCCTCGCCGCCTTCGCCGTGTCGCTCGCCGTCTTCGGCGCCGCGAACGCCGGGCTGCTCGAGGGCCCGTTGCGCACCGTCCTGCCGCCGCTCGCCGTCCTGCTCCCCGGCGCGCTCGTCGTCAACGGCATGTCGGAGCTGGCCGCCGCGCACATGCAGGCCGGCTCGGCCCGCCTCGCCTACGGCCTCACGCAGCTCGGGCTCTTCGCCCTCGGGCTCCTCATGGCCACCACCCTGCTCCGCGTGCCCACCTCGACCCTCGTCAACCTCCGCGTCGACGAGATCGGCTGGGTCGGCGCCCCGGTCGGCCTCGTGCTCATCGGCGCCAGCATCTGCCTGATGGAGGGCGTGCCGCTGCGCCTGCAGGGCTGGGTCCTGCTCGTCCTCAGCCTCGCCTTCGGCGCCCAGGTCGCCGGGCAGGAGCTCGGTTCGATCGCCCTCGGCGGCTTCCTGGGCGCCATCGGYGCCAGCCTCGGCGCGAGCATGGTCGAGCTGCGCCGCCCCCTGCTGCCCCGCCTCGTGCTCTTCCTCCCCGCCTTCTGGCTGCTCGTGCCGGGCAGCCTCGGCCTCGTCGGCGTCACCGAGCTGGCCGCGGGCCGCGAGTCCGTCACCGATGTCGCCCTCGGCCTGCTCGGCGTCGCCATCGCGATCTCCCTCGGCCTGCTCGTCGGCTCGTCCGTCGGCCGCGCCCTGCGCGGCCGCTTCGACGCGAGCATGCCTGAGACAGCCGCGTCCGCACCGGCGGCGGCAGCGGACTAGAGTGGGGGACGCAACACCCTGTCCTCTCGCCAGGACGGGGTGTTGTTCGTTGCCCACGGGTGGGGACACCACCGTCATGGGTACGGAACGTAGGCTCTAGGGGCCAACGGGCACCTGACCACGCCGAGGAGCCACCGTGTCTCAGACCTCATCCCGGATCAAGACGATCCTGCCGACGACGAGTCGCACTGCGCTCGGCGCCACCGTCGCCACGGGCCTGCTGACCGCTCTCGCATCGGCTCCCGAGCGGCTGGGCCGGCTCCTGCGTGACCGCTATCCCATGGTGGCCGTGACCGGCATGACCGGCGTCGGCAAGAGCCAGCTCGTCGACCGCCTGACCCGCCGCTCCACCGACGACACCGCGGCCGAGGTCGGCTCGGCGACGATGGAGCGCCGGACCCGCAAGGGCGCCCGGCTGCACGGCTTCCGCTTCCTCGTCGTGCCCGGCGACAACGCCGCCACGCGGCTCGGCGCCCTCGACGAGGTCTTCCACGACGAGCCGGTCGACGGGGTGATCCACGTCGTCGCCAACGGCTACGCCACGCCCCGCCGCGCCGCCGGCATCACGGGCGCGGCCTCCGCCACCCGCGCGGAGCAGCTCGCCGCCGAGCTCGAGGACTGGACCATCACCTCGCACCGGATCGCCTCGCTGGCCGTGCGCCGGAACAAGCCGATCTGGCTCATCATCGCCGTTACGAAGACCGACCTCTACCCCGACGACATCGACGAGGTCGTGCGCTACTACTCGCCCGGCAGCGGCTCCCCCTTCGGCGACAAGGTCGACGCGCTGCGCGCCCTCGCCGGCGGCGCGAAGCTGTCCATCGACGTGCGCGCCGTCTCCAGCCGGGGCGGGGACCGCAAGTCCGCCTTCCCCGAGAAGCGCGCCGGCGCGATGGTCGACGCCCTCGCCGACCGGCTCGGACAGCTGAGCGGCCACGCCTGAGCGGCGTCACGGGACCACTGCGTATGCCGCGTCGTGACACCCGGCATAGGGCCTCCCTCCGACTCAGCCCCGTTGTGACCCCCGATCGTCCGCCTCTCACGGCATGCTGGCCGGACGGCGACGAGCCGTCGCCGGCATCGGAGGAGGGGACCGTTGACGGACTACGAGGTCAGGGCGCTGACGCCGGACACCTGGGGCGCCTACGCGGCGTTGATGGAGCGGCACGGCGGCGTCTTCGGCGGCTGCTGGTGCACGTGGTTCCACACCATGCCGGCCGACAAGGAGCGCACCTACGAGGGCAACCAGCGCCTCAAGAAGTGCCTCGTCGACGAGGACCGAGCGCACGCCGCCCTCGTCTTCGACGGTGACGAGGCCGTCGCGTGGGCCCAGTTCGGCTCGCCCGCCGAGCTGCCGAACATCCGCCACCGCAAGCAGTACGAGGAGGAGACCGAGGTCCTCCCCGACTACCGCGTCACGTGCATCTTCGTCGACAAGCGCCACCGCCGGAAGCACCTGTCGGACGTCGCACTGCACGGGGTGGTCGACCTCATCGCGGCCGCCGGTGGCGGCACCGTCGAGGGCTATCCCCACGACAAGGGCGGCAAGCGCGAGGCCGTCCTCTACAGCGGCACCCGCACCCTCTTCGAGCGCACCGGCTTCGACTACGTCCGCCCGAAGGGCCAGTTCAACTGCGTCATGCGCCGCACCGTCCCGTGAGCTCGTCCTAGCCGTCCCAGCCGGGCTCGCCGGAGGGACGGGCCTACGACGGCGTGCTGCCCGAGACCCTGATGATCTCGTCGAGGCCTAGGTCGTCCTTCGGCCGCGGCCGCCGCCGTCCCTAGAATGGACCCGACGGTTCAGTCGAGAGGATCGCGCCATGGACCCCGAGAACTCTCTGGATGAATCCATCCGAGCCGCGCTGAACCGCAGTCAGGTCATCGATCTGACGACCACGGGTCGGCGGACCGGTCACCTGCGGCGTATCGAGATCTTCCTGCACCACGACGACGGCCAGCTGTTCATCACCGGGATGCCCCGGGCCGACCGTACGCGTGACTGGATCCACAACATCGAAGCCGACCCACTCGTCGTCGTTCACCTGAAGCAGTCGATGGTCGCGGACGTGCCCGCGACAGCACGAGTCATCACAGACCCTGACGAACGCCGCCCCCTCATCGAGACGGCCGCCAGGCGATGGGGCCGCACGGATGTGCCGGACATGCTCCGGCACAGCCCCCTCATCGTGCTGACCGTCGACCCCTCAGAACGGCATAGCGATGAACGGTGATGTGTGAGCGGTCCGCACCGTCCGGCCAGTTGCGCCGCGACACGGTCTTGATGGTCATCAGCCCGGCGTCCTGGCGCCGGATCTCGTCGACCAGCGCCAGGTATGCCGTCCGGTAGCTGCCATCGCGCCACAGCACCGGGTGACTGGTCAGGCTTCCGGGAAGCCGGAGTCGAGGCAGAGGGTGTTGCCCTCGCTGTCCTTGAACCAGGCCGCCTTGCCCATCCCACCCATGTCGGCGACGCCGTCATCCCACGTCACGCCCGGCATGTCGTAGGTCTCGAGCGCGACACCCTTGGCCTGCAGGGCGCGCGCCTCCCCCTCGACGTCGTCGACGTGGAACTGGGCGATGGTGTGGCCGGCCTGACCGGCGTACTCGGTCTGGTAGATGCTGAACGTCGTCCCGCCGTCGGTGCGGTAGATCAGCATTGCGGCGTCACCGACCTCGCTGGCCGGCTTCAGGCCGAGGGTGTCGGCATAGAACGATCGGGCCCGCGTGAGGTCGGCGGCGGGGATGTTGGCGGTGACGGATGCACTCGTGAGCATGGGGTCCTCCTGCGGCTGACGAAGGTGGTTCCGGTCCATCGGCGATGGCCCTCCTCCCGCGATACACCTCCCCCGGCACTGCCGCAGCCGAACCCCAAAGGCGCGTTCGCGATAGCGGCGGGTATGGGCGGCGTTGCCGGAAAGTCCCCTCACCCAGCGGGTCCACTCAGCTGCGCTCCGGGCTGGTGAGGGTTGTCGTCGGCACCCATGGCGCGCACACTCAGCAGACCAGCGCCCGCGGCGCCTCGGTGCGGCGGGCTCCCGTCGACGGCAGGTCGGCAGACTCGCCGAACTCACCGAGGAGAGCACTGTGCGCACATCAACTCGAACCATGACGGCAGGGGCGACCGTGGCAGCGATCGCACTCCTACTCCAGGGCTCGGCCCTGACCGCGAGCGCGACCGCGGACCCAGAGTCGGGACATGACCGGGCCATGACGTTCCACGTGGTGTTCAGCCCCTTCAACTACACCGACCTGGGTGCGCCCGGACCGTCGGCCGCCGACATCATCGTCTTCCGCGACCAGCTCCAGCAGGGTGGCAAGACGGTCGGGGACGAGGTCGGCAGCTGCATCCTCGTCGAGCCCAAGGAGGGTCTCGCCAGCTGCACCGGGGTCGTGAGACTGGGCAAGCGGGGCACCATCGCCTACTCGTTCGTGAACGCCCCGCCACCGCACAAGGTCCTGGCCGTGACCGGCGGCTCAGGCCAGTTCCTCACCGCTCGCGGGGACGGCACGCTCGATGAGAACGGCGACGGCACCGGGACCCTGGTCCTGAGACTGCGGGGGTAGGGCGGTGCCGGCTAGGTCGCCAGTCGCAGGTGCAGGTCCGCGCCCACGAGGCCGCCCAGCCGCGCCGCCTCCTGCTCGATGGCCTCATCAGGTCGGCGTCGCGCGTCCAGCCAGGAGACCGTGAGCGCGTCGCCCTTTCGCGTCCACGTCCCTCGGACGACCCCGCCGACGACCAGCGGGTTGGCCTTGCGGGTCATGACGTCCCGAAGCCGTGGCGGGGTGACGTGGACGTCCTTGGTCCCCGGACCCATGACCCACTGGTCGTGGCCCGGGAGGAACCGCACGGCCTCCGACGGGTGCGCGTCGAGCAGGGACGGGACGTCCTCGCGCACGACGTACGCGGTCGTGCCCTCGACCTCGACAGCAGCCAGCTGGTCGCCGAGTCCTCCGATCCACCGGTCGAGCCGTCGACGACCGGCGCTCAGCCCGTTGCCGAGCCAGTAGTGCACGTGCTCCAACGTCGCCGGCCCGTAGGTGCGAAGGTAGGCGGTGACGGCCCTCGGACCGGCGTCGTCGAGGTCGGGGATGCCCGCCCAGCGCGGGTTGGTGTCGAGCCGCTGGAAGGTGTGCTGCCGTCCCGCGGCGGGCCGAAGCTCATGTCCCCCTGCCATGTCAGCGGCTTGAGGAGCGTGACCGCGCCCTCGTCGAGAACCGCTCGCAGGTGGGCGTATGCCGTGTGCTTCGTCAGCGCGTCAGCGAGCTCCGCGACCGTCAGCGGTCCGTCACTCAGCGCTTCGCGCACCGCCGCGCGGAAGCCCGGCCAGTCCGACGGTGCGAGCCGGTAGTAGTCCACCCAGCTCGGCAGCTCCCACTGCCGCCCGGCCGACCGAAGCGCGAGGTAGACGCCGCCGTCCTCGGGCGACAGGTAGTGCACCGACCCGCGGAACGCGAACGCCTTGATCACCGACCCGTCCGCCAGGGCCCGCGCGAGATCGCCAGCGCGTGACGTCGTGCTGCGCCTACGCACCGCGAGCTCCGCCAGCGACTCGTCCATCGACAGCACCGCCCCGAGCCGGCGCACGACATCCGCCACGGAGGCCGGCCCGACCGGGTCGAGCAGGTGTCGCTCCAACCGCCAGGCCAGTGCCTGGTCCCACGTGGTGGTCGCCTCGGTCGGGCTGCTCATGTCCGCATCGTCGCACCGGTTCCGGACAGAAGACGTCCCGCTGAACCGGCTGACGGCTGGCGTCGTCTTTTGAAGGGTGCCGGTCGATCTCGGCCTGCGCTCTCGAACGGGAGGTTTCCCATGACACACACCATCCGTCGCCCGTCATCGATGCTGGCCTTCGGCGCCGGCCTCGGCGCGGCCGTCGGCCTGCTCGCCGTCAGCGCCCCAGCCGGCGCGACCGCGCTCGCTGCGCACCCAAGCGCGCCCTCTGCATACAAACAGGTCAACCTGGTCTCGGACGTGCCCGGGATGGCCCAGGTCACCGACCCGCACCTCGTCAACGCCTGGGGCGCGTCGCATCTCGGCGCGAGCCCGCTCTGGGTCTCCGACAACGGCACGGACGTCACCACGCTCTACTCCGGAGCCGTCCACGGGAGCCCGCAGACCATCGTGCCGCTCGTCGTGAGCATCCCGGGCGGCGCGCCCACCGGTCAGGTGTCGAACCCCACGACGTCCTTCACGGTGCATGACGCCGCGGGCCACTCGGCACCCGCGCGCTTCCTCTTCGTCGGAGAGACCGGCCACCTCAGCGGGTGGAACCCCGCCGTGGGTGGCACCGGCACGCCTCTCTCGACGCACGCCGTCGACGCCGTGGTCACCCCCGGCGCCGTCGACAAGGGGATCGCCATGGGCCAGACGGCGACCGGCCCGCAGCTGTATGTCGCGGACTTCTCCGCAGGCGTCGTCGACGTCTACAACGGTGACTTCCAGCGCGTCATCACCAAGGGCAACTTCACGGACACCCAACTGCCCCAAGGCTATGCGCCCTTCAATGTCATGGTCGCCGGCGGCAAGGTCTTCGTCTCGTACGCGAAGCAGGACAGCGCGCACCACGACGAGATCGCCGGTGCTGGGCGGGGTCGGGTCGACGTCTTCACCCAGGACGGCGTCCTCCTCCGGCGCCTGTCGAGCCACAGCGTGCTCAACGCGCCGTGGGGGCTCACCATGGCCCCGTCGGGCTTCGGCACGTTCTCCGGAGACCTCCTCGTGGGCAACTTCGGTGACGGGCGGATCAACGCCTTCAACCCCCGCACGCTGGACTTCGCGGGCACCCTCCGGGCCCCGGGCGGCAAGGCTGTGGCGATCGACGGACTCTGGGCCCTCCTGCAGGGCTACGGCACCGAGGGATCGACGCATGACGTGCTGTTCACGGCCGGGCCCCAGAACGAGGCGCACGGGCTCCTCGGTCTGCTGCACGTGACGTCGTGAGCTGACCAGTGGCGGTGGGGCGGGGTCGGCTGGACGGCCCCGCAGCACCCGCCCGGGCCTACCCGGTGAAGTCGGATTCGTTCATGCCGTCGGCGTGACCTGCGGGCCACTGCACCAGCTCGATGCGGTAGCCGTCGGGGTCGATGATCCACGTAGTCCAGAAGTCGTCCGAGCCGTCGGGCGAGCTGGGCGGTGCAGCAGTGATCCCCTTGCCGGCGAGGTCGGCGACGGTGACGGTCATGGACTCGACCTTGATGACGACGTGGTTGATGCCTTGCGGATCGATTCGGCCGCTGTCGGGACTGTGGACGAGCTCGACGGTCACGAACTCGTCACCGGGGAGCTTGAGCATCGTCAGGCTGCCGAACTCCGTCTGCCCCACGGTTCCGACCAGGGTGTAGCCGAGGGCGGTGTAGAACGCGAGCGAACGCTCCAGGTCTGCGACCCGGAGTCCGACGTGCAGGGTTCTCATTGGGCAGTCCTCTCGAACGGCGTCACGCGCGCGGGGACCGGCGCGCGCTTCACAACTTGCCGACGTGTCTTCGCGCTTGCGCAACGACGGCATCCACGTCAATGCCGTAGGCCCAGCGTCCTGTCCCAGCAAATGCGGCCAGGCGCTCTGCGGCGCGGTCGAAGAGTCGGTCAGCGCCGACCTGGTTGCCGCGGGCGGCATGTGTCATGGCGACACAGACCTGCGCCAGCCCCTGCCACAGGTCCCGTTCCTCAGCTGGTCCCGCCTTCCAACGCGCTTCCAGCACCTCGTGGGCGGAGAACGGACGGCCCGCACCGACGAGCTCTCGGGCTGCCACGAGTGTCTCTTCGGGCGGCAGAGGCTCCTCCGACACCGGCTCGACCCCCGCAGCGCCATAGGGCAGCGGTCGGCCCAGAGCGTCGCGCGGCCTCGCCTGACGGGCGCGGCCTTCGGTGTCCCGGTCACGATCAGGTCCCGTCATGCGACCAGTCTCCCAAGAGACAGAATTTGACGCGCGGCCACGGCAACGTCTTCCTGCCGGGCTAGCGTAGGTACGACGTGATGGCCTCACGAGTGCGCCACGCGCCGCGAGCTGGATCGATGTGCAGGAGGACGCGATGGCCAAGCCTTATCCGTGCCTGTGGTTCGACGGCGACGCAGAGGAGGCAGCCAGCTTCTATGTGACGCTGCTGCCGGAGAGCCACATCGACAAGGTCTGGCGCACGCCGGCGGACACGCCGTCCGGGCCGGCGGGCATGGTGCTGACGGTCGACTTCACGCTGGGTGGCCAGAAGTTCCAAGGGCTCAACGGTGGTCCGCACTTCACGTTCAACGAGGCAGTGTCGTTCGTCATCGACTGCGAGGACCAGGCGGAGGTCGATCGGCTGTGGGACGCGCTCACCGCGAGCGGCGGTGAGCCGGGCCCGTGTGGGTGGCTCAAGGACCGCTACGGGTTGTCGTGGCAGATCGTCCCGCGCCGCCTGGACGAGTTGCTCAATGATCCCGATCCCGAGCGTGCGCGGCGGGCGATGGACGCGATGCTCAAGATGGGCAAGATCGACGTCGCAGAGCTGGAGCGCGCCGCCGACGCAGCGTGATTCGGTGCGCTGGAGGGTGCGCCGCTGGCACCGCGGCCTCGTGCGCTTACGCGACGATGGACGACAGGGCCGACATGAATCCCGGAGCGGTTACCGCGACCGCGGCCGCCAGGACCGCCTGCAGCACACGTCTGCCTCGGCGCCACACCGTGCCACGACGTTCCGACGGCACCAGCAAGGCCCCGACGAACACCACAGATCCCACCAGGACCACCGTGAGCGCGGCAGGCACCGCCGCCAGCACCGCTGCCGCGACGAGACCGACGGGCAGCAGCCACAGCGTCCACCAGAGCTTGGGCGCCCCGAGTGCAGCCGCCCGTCGACCCGCGAGGGGTGCGGTCAGCATCCCGGTCAGCACGGACATCACCGAGAAGGTGGTTACAGCAAGCCAGCCCGGTCCGAGGAGGTCGAAGTCGCGATTCTCTCCCCGGAGCGGGTCTATCGAGCTCCCGAAGACCACCAGCACTGCCGCGCCGAAGATCGCGCCTCCCAAGAGGCCGCGGGGCAGGAGGAATGACGCCAACGCGTACCCGATGCCCACGACGAGACCGAACGGCAGTCCGGCGAAGAGGAAGAACCCCACGGTTCCGCTCACCGTGATCTCGCCGACCACCTGATCGGCCTCGGTGAGAACGCCTTGCGCTCCGGGGGACGTCACGGCCAGCAGCCGCATGGCCAGCCGGCCGGCTGGACCGACGACCAACAGCGCCACCACCAGACCAGTCAGCAGACCGACTGCCCAGACCCAAACCAGCGCCCGGAGCGACGTCCCCGACCCCCCGGACCCTCGGCCGCCCACCGGCGCAGTTCCATCGTGTAGCCACGCCAGCGCCACGCCGCAGCGACCGCGAGAACGAGCAGTCCGCCGCAGGCCAGCATCAACAGCATCGTCTGAGTCAAGCAGAGCCCGGCCACGTCGAAGCCAGGAACTCGTTGGATCGCTACCGGTCGCGCCTCCTCTTGGATCGGTGCGGCGCAAGGAGCGTCCCTGGGACAGCAACCGATGAACGGCGCGGTCCCAGGGACGTCCTGCTCACTTGGTGATGAGCACCGAGCCGCCCAGCGCCGGCACGGTCAAGGTGAGCTTGCCCTTCACCGGCTGGACCGAGCGGCCCGTCACGGCGTCGGTGTAGGGCTTGTCGYCGTAGCCGGTGGGCAGCTCGACGGTGACCTCGCGAGGCGTCGTCGAGTTGTTGAATGCCGTGACGGCCCGGACGCCCTGGTACTTCCTCGTCAGGACGATGATGTTCTCGTCCAGCTGCACCGGTGCGTCGATGGAGCCGCGCTTGAGGACCTCGTTCTGGTTGCGCAGGCCGATCATCTTCTGGAAGTCGGCGAGCATCGCGGTGTCCGGCTTTCCGCCCTTGTCGGCCCAGGGGTAGGTGCCCCGGTTGAGCGGGTCCGCTCCACCGGTGACGCCGACCTCGTCGCCGTAGTACACCGCAGGCGCTCCCGGGAACGTCATCTGGAACAGCACGGCCAGCCGGAAGCGCGCCTTGGCCTGGTCGACCTGGGCCGGGGTGCTCTTGTCGGTGTCACCGAGCTCGTTCAGCGTGCGCGCCACGTCGTGGGTCGACAGCAGGTTCATCAGGGCGTAGAAGGCCTGCGGGGGGTAGGCCTCGCGGATCAGCTCGATGCTCTGGTAGGCCTGCTTGGCGTTGCGGCCGCTGGCGTAGTCGATGACCGCGTTGCGGAAGATGTAGTTCATCGTGGTGTCGAACTCGTCCCCGAGGAAGTACTTCGAGGAGTCGAACCACGTCTCCGCCACGGTCAGCGCGTCGGGCCGGTGCTGCTTGATGGAGGCGCGCCACTCCCGCCAGAACTGGTCACTCACCCACGGGGCGACGTCCATGCGCCAGCCGGCGGTCCCGTGGTCGAGCCAGGTCTTCATCACCGAGTCCGGCTTGCGGAAGGCGAAGTCCTTGAAGCTGTCCGACTCCGTCAGCTCAGGCAGCGAGGGGCCGCCCCAGCCGGAGTACTGCTGGTCGGGCTGCGTCTTGTCGGGGAAGAAGGTGTACCAGTCGGCGTACGGCGAGTCGGACTGGATCTTGGCGCCCTCGAACGCGCCCTTGTCCGGGAAGTTGGAGTACCGGTCGAAGTAGACCGAGTCGCTACCCGTGTGGTTGAGCGAGGTGTCGAGGATGACCCGCATCCCGCGCGCCTTGGCCTCCGAGGTCAGCTTGGTGACGTCGTCGTTGGTGCCGAAGCTGTCGTCCACCTTGAGGTAGTCGGCGGTGTCGTACTTGTGGTTGCTGCCCGCCTCGAAGATCGGGTTGATGTAGAGCGTGTTGACGCCGAGCTTCTTCAGGTAGTCGAGCTTCTGGATGATGCCGGCGAGGTCGCCGCCGAAGAAGTCGTTGTTGTACGTGTTGTCGTCGGTCGTGGACCCGTCGGCGTTTCCCGGGACGTAGGGCTTGTCCAGCCAGTTGTTGTGGAACTCGATCGGGCCGCCGAGGTAGGTGGCGCTTCCCGGGTGCGGGTCGTTCGAGGTGTCACCGTTGCGGAAGCGCTCCGGGAAGATGTAGTAGTACACCGCGTCCTGGGCCCAGTCCGGCACCGTGAAGTTGGGGTCGTAGACCGTCTGCCGGTAGCGCCGCACCTGCTTGGGATCGGACGGCGCGAACGCGATCTGGCCGAGTCCGAAGGAGCCGCGCCCCGTCGTCCAGTAGATCGAGTCGTTGTTGTTCTCGTAGACGTACTGCTGACCGTCGATCGAGAGCTCGAAGTAGTAGCCGTAGACGTTCTTCGCGGCGAAGCGGTAGGAGCCGCTCCACTGCTCGAGGTCGCCGTCCTTCGTACGCGTCATGGGCACCTTGACCGGGTCGAGGTACTCGATGACGTCCTGGTTGCCCTCCAGGCGGCGGGTCTCCACCACCAGCGTGGCGGAGGTGACCCCGGGGGGAGCGGTGAGGGAGAAGCGGGCCTTCTGCCCGGTGGTCATCGCCCCGTACGGCGTCTTGAAGGCGCTGTCGCGCGAGTCGTACTTGACCTGCCGGGCGACGGAGTCGGTGACCTGCGCGGGCAGGCCCGGGTTGACCCACGTCTTGGGCGTGATCGTCAGGGTCGGGTGCTGGTCGGCGCCCTCGAAGCTGACCCTGAGCGTGTGCGCGCCGGTGAAGTCGAAGCGCGGGTTGGCGATGGCGCCGTCGGCCTCCGAGGCCAGCGGGAACGGCTGGTTCGCCGTCACGACGTCGTGACCCGCGTCAGGCGCCCCCAGGTGCGTCTTCGCCGCACCGATCGGGTCGAGGATCTTGAACTCGTGCGTGCCCTCGAGGTCGACGTTGAGGTAGTAGCCGTCACAGCTGTACTGGAAGAAGTCCGCCGGCCGGGGGTTGAAGCCGTTGAAGTCGCCGCTGAGCCCGAGCAGGGCGGGATCGAGCGGGTTCTGGGCGCAGGAGCTGATCGTCAGCGTCGGCGTCGTCCGCGACTTGGAGACGTCCAGCACGACCTTCTGCACGCCGGTGAAGGTGTAGGTCAGGTTCGACCCACGCAGCGCCAGCTGCAGCGGCGTCCCGGGCTGCAGGCGCCCGCCGGCCGCGCCGCCGCCGAAGTCGGCATCGCCGGACCAGCCGGCGTCGGCGACCTTGAAGTCGCTGCTGCCGCTGAGGTTGACGGTCAGCTCGAACCGGTTGCAGTTGTAGGCGAACTGGTAGTCCGCGCTTGCGGACCAGCCGTTGAACCCGCCCTTGAGGTAGAGCGGGCGGTTGCCGAACGGGTTGTCGACGCACGGCGCTTCGGCGGCCGCCGCGGTCGGGGTTGCCGCACTCGAAAAGATTGCGGCGGAGCTGAACAACAACGCGAAGACGGCGGTCGTGACCGCCAGCAACGCTCGTTTGGACCTGCGCATACATAGCCTCCCTGCTAGGCGCGCCGACGGGCACGACGTCCACTGCGTTGCACCACCGCGTTGGACACCGGTCCCCGCCGAATATTGCGCAAGCGCTTACGTAGGAGGATCTGGCACATACCGGGCACTGTCAAGACGAAAGCCGGTCCCCCTCTACCCTGCGGTGCGAGGGGAGCCACTCGTGCCCCGGACGACCAACTGGGTGGGAAGCGTGATGTGCTGCTCCTCCACGGGCTCCCCGCCGAGGAGCCGGAACACCAGGCCCCCCGCTGCCTGTCCCAGCTCGAGAACCGGCTGCCGCACCGTGGTCAGCTCCACGACATCCGCCATCTCGTGGTCATCGATTCCCACGAGGGAGATGGTCTGTGGGACCGCGATACCCGAGCGCCGCAGGGTGCGCAGAGCCCCGAAGGCCATCTCGTCGGAAAATGCGACGACCGCCGTCGGTGGCCGCGGAAGACTGAGCAGGCGGGCCATGCCTTCCGCACCGCCGGCAGAACCCCACTCTGCCTGCACCACCAGCTCCCGCTCGACCCGAAGATCCGCGTCCCGAAGCGCGTTCAGATATCCCTGCAGCCGGTCCTGCGGCCCGGCATACGGCAGCCGCCAGCGACCGGATGCATTGATCAGCGCTACTCGTTCATGCCCAGCGAGAACCAGATGGTGCGTCGCCTGCCGAGCTGCCTCCACGTCGTCGATCCTGACATGAGGCTGGTCGGCCAGGGTGCCGCCTGCCATCACCACCGTGACACCCATGAGGTCGAGCTGCAGTCGCTCCTGCTCACTGACCGGGAAGGCAAGGATGATCAGCGCGTCCACCTGGCGCCGGGCCGGAAGCTCCTCGAAGAACCTCCTTCGCTCCTCCTCGCGCTTGACCTCATAGAGCAGCACGTCGAGGTCCGACCCGCGAAGCGAGCTCATGATGCCTTCGAGCATCGAGGCATAGAACCAGTGCGCCACGTCGGCGGTCACAACCGCGACACGACCACGGGACCCCTTGGCCAGCCGCGCCGCATCCGGCGAGATGGTGTAGTTCAGCTCGCCGGCCAGCCTGCGTATCCGAGCACGCGTCGCCTCGGATACGCCCGGGGAGCCGCTCAGGGCCCGGGACACCGACGCGATGGAGACGCCCGCGCGGTCAGCGATGTCGGCCATGTTCAGGTCTCCGTGCCGCGCCACCCGCCAAACGTACCAATGGGAAGACGAAAATTTTCGTCGGCCCCGAACCGGCCCTGACCACGCGACAGCGAGCGGAACCCGGCTAGCTGGTGCCGTTCTCGAGGAGTCGCTTGAGTGCTTGGAGGTCCTTGCGGTTCGCGCGTCGCATCGCGCCAGCCATCAGCGGTGCCGCGAGCTGGCCGAAGCCAGACGGCTCGCCCTCGTTGCGCAGCGTCATCCGGGTGCCGCCCGCCGGGGTGTCGGCCCAGGTGTAGGTCGTCTGCATCGGGAACGGGCCCTCGGCCGTGCTCATCACGAGTCGCTCGGTGCCCACCAGCTCACGAATCTCGTAGGTGTAGGCGATCCGCCGTCCCAGGAAGTGCGCGACGAAGGCGATGCGCGACCCGACGGTGGCCGGCGGCGGGGTCTCCCACGCGACGGAACTGATGTTCACGTACCAGCGCGGAGCGTTGTCCGGGTCGGACGCGAAGACGGCCACCCGGTCACGGGTGGCGTTGATCTCGATGGAGGTCTCCACGTCCACAGCCACCCTGCGAGCCTACGCGCGACCTGGCGGGCACCCCGGGGTCTCTCAGCGTGGCGGCCGCACGACGTCAGCTGCGCTTGGGCGGCAGCGAGCCGGCATACGCAATCCCCCGCGCGACCCAGACCTCCAGCTCTGGCCCGTCGAGGTCGGTCAGGACGCGCAGCCAGCCACGCATCTCCCGTCCGCGCATCACCATCGGCGTCACCTGGTCGTGGTCGATCCAGGCGTCGGCAGCGGCGGGGTCGACGCGCACCAGCAGGCCTCCCTCCCCGCTGGCGGCCACAGCCATGTTCCCGTGGACGAGGAACGCCAAGCCGCCGAACATCCGCTGCTCGACGACGTTGTCCTCATGGGCGACGAGCTCGCGAATCCGGTCGGCAAGGTCCTGGTCGAAGGCCATACATCGCATTATCAGGGGGAAGCAGGCGAGTGCGCCGGTCACCGGCGCACTCGCCCCCGCCTTCTCTCGCGTTGTGAGTCGTAGGCTCCGTCAGGCAACCGGGCTCGCTCCGAGCGTGACGGGCGCCTCGTGCTGGCTTCCGTCCTGGCCGGTCCATCCGATGGTCATCTGGTCCCCGGGGTTCGCCCCGACGAGCGCTGCGGACACGTCGTCCGGTGCGGAGACCGTTTGGCCGTTGAGGCTGGTGATGACGTCGCCGGTCTGGAGCCCGGCGCTGGCGGCCGCTGCCCCGCTGACGAGGCCGCTGACCTGCGCCCCCGGCGTCGTGGCGAATCCTCCATCGGCACTGGTTCCGGCGCCGGCATACGACGGAACGCCGGCGACCTCGACCCCGAGGAACGCCGCCGGGCCGATCCGCACCGTGCTCCTCTCGTGACCGGACTGGATCTCCTGAGCGATCGAGAGCGCGCGGTCGATGGGGATGGCGTATGCGTCGGGCGGGCCCCCGGAGGAACCAGCCGTGTCGATGCCGACGACTTCGCCCTGCGCGTCGAACAACGGCCCACCGGAGTCGCCGGCAAGGACGTTGGCATTCGTCTCGAGCATGCCCGTGAGGGTCTCGGGAGCCGTCCCGCCCTCGGAGGCCGCGGTGACCGAGGCGTCGAGCCCCGTGATCTCACCGTCTGCGGCGCTCAAGGTGCCTGTGCCACCGGCGTTTCCGACCGCGGTCACCTGCGCGCCCACCTCCACGCCATCGGTGTCGGGCTTGATCGTCGTCAGCCCGGACGCCCCTGCGAGCTGGATGAGGGCCACGTCCTGCGTGGGGTCGGTGCCGATCACGGTCGCCTGGTACGTCTGTCCGGTCTGCGCGACCGTGACCCTGATCGAACCTGCGCCCTGGACCACGTGGTAGTTCGTCAGCACCTGGCCACTCGAGGTGAGGACCATGCCGGTGCCGGCGGCCTGGCCGTGCTGGTACGGCAGCACCGTGTCGATGAGCACGACGCCGGCGGACTGCGCCGCGGTCGCCGGCTGCGACGTCGCGCCCGCTCCGAAGGTGCCCGAGCCATCCGGGGACTCCCACTGCTGGCCGCCGGAGCCGCCCTGGGAAGAGGACGAGCCCTGCCAGTCGCGCAACGTGGACGCGCCGGTCGGGTGGCCAGCGGCGGCCAGGGCCGGCGAGGCAGCGGCCAGGCACACGAGCAGGGCCGTGGCGGCGCCGAGCGCGCCACGTCGGAGCTGCCGTCTGGAGTGTGGAGCGGAGGGGGTGCCGTCAGTGGCTGACTGCCTGACGGGCACGGCGTTGCGTGTGGTTTCCATCTGGGTTTCCTTCGAGACGAACCGGATCTGCTGAGATGAGTTGACCTCCGGCGGCCATGAGGCATCTCTGGGGCAGCCATGAGCCAGTTGTGAGTCGGCGCGTGACCGGCGCCGGCTGGCTACGCTCGTCCGAGCGGCAGGCTCGACGGTCGCGCGGGCCTGAGACGTCGCGTCGCCTCCGCTGGGCCCGCCGTGTCGTATCTGGCTCACCCCGCTCGTGGTCTCGGTAGAGCGACGTGACGTCGGAGCCTGCCGTGAAAGGAATCCAGAGATGACCAGACCGTTCCGATTCGGCGTCGTCGCCCCGGTGCTGACCGACATGAAGGCATGGCAGGACCAGGTGCGCCGCATCGCCGACAGCGGCTACTCGACGCTGCTGATGCCCGACGTGCCCCTGTGGCAGCCCGCGCCCGGCCCTGCGCTCGCGATTGCAGCCACCCTGTCCGCCCTGCGCGTCGGCACCTGGGTGTACGCCTCACCGCTGCGCCCGGCCTGGAGCACGGCCTGGGAGGCGCACTCCCTGTCGGTGCTCACGGAGGGCCGCTTCGAGATGGGCATCGGTACCGGTCGGCCGGGGATCGAGGACGAGCTCCGCGAGCGCGGATTGCCTGAGATGTCGGCGACCGAGCGGCTGAGCCGGGTGCACGAGACCGTGGCGGCGCTGCGCGAGATGGACGGTCCCGGCCGTCACACCCCAGTGGTCATGGCCGTACGTGGGCCGAAGGCCCAGGCCCTCGCCGCCGAGGTCGCTGACACCGTCACCTTCGCTGGGCACTCGAGCGACACTCGTGCGACCGTCGCCGACCTGGCACGAGACTTCCGCGCTGTCCGGGACGTCGAGCTCGCGCTCCACGTCTCGGTCGTCGGCGACGCCGTCGCGCCGTTCATGGCGTCCGCGCGCGACACCGATCCGGCGGCGTTGCGGGAGGCGGACTCGCTGGCCGTGCTCCCGGATGACCCGGCGGCCGCCGCCGAGGAGATCCAGCGCCGGCGCGAGGAGATCGGCTACTCCTACTTCGTCATCGGCGCCGACTCCGCCGAGGTGCTGGCCCCGGCGGTGGCCGAGCTCGCCGGCACGTAGCCCGTCGAACCACGGCCTGTCGGATCGGCCGAGCGCGAGGAATCATGGCTCCATGGACTTCCCGCAGCTCTGGCAGCACTTGGACCCGTCCAGCCGCTCATGGCTGATCGAGCACAACGGCGAGCCCCTGCCTGACGAGCTCGTCTCGGAGATCCTCGGCATCACCGGCGGTGAGACGAGCGCCCAGTGGTGGACCGGCTCGTCGGTGGACGGGCAGACGCAGCTCTCCGACGAGACCGTCGACTGGATCGAGACCGTCGCCAACGACGAGAGTGAGTAGGCCGTCGGCCGTCCCCCGGCGGGGCTAGGGTGCCGCCATGGCGGGGTTGACGAAGGACGAGCAGAGCCACCTGGAGACGGTGGTGGCCCGCCGTCTGGGAGTGCGCTCGAACGCCAAGGTGCTCGTGACGGCATACCTCGACGCCATGGAGCGCAACGCGTACTCCCGAACCGTCGAGTCGGGCCCCGTCCCCACCAGCCTCGTGGCCGAGCGCTCGGCCATCCTCGTCGAGATCAGCCGCCAGCTCGGCCGGGTCATCGAGGACTTCGAGATCCAGGCCCTCTTCCGCGTGACGCCACGACAAGCCGGCAGCATGCGCGCGACCTTGCTCGCCACCTACAGCGACGACGCCGACGCGCTGACCCTGGCGTGGTCGCTGCGAGGCGCCCGACAGCTGGGTCGCCTGACCGTCGACGACCTCAACGGCACCAAGGTGGCGCTGGAGTCGGGGGACCGTCGCGACGCCCTCGTCGCCTATGCGGGTCGCACGGGTGTGGACGTCCGGGTCATCACCGATGACGATGCCCATCCGTGGGCGGTCGTCCTCGGCGACGGCTTCCCGAAGGCCGACCTCCCCGCCAAGAAGTGACCCCGACCGAAGCCGCCACCATGGCGGCCCTGCTCGGCGGGCCGGCTGCCCTCGGGGTGGCGGCCCTGCTCGGCTACGCCCGAGGAGTCCTGTCCGCGCCGACGCGTGATCCGGTCGCTGGCTGGCGCACGTTCGGGGTCGGCCTCGCCCTCGTCGTCTGGTTCGTCGTGTTCCTGCTCCTGAGCACCGGCCACCTCGTCCGCTACTGGACGGCCGGCGGCACGGTCGCACCTGAGTACGTCGCGCTGACCACGGCCTGGGTGGTGGGGCTCGGCCTGCTCGTCGTCACGCTGTGGAACGCCCGCCGGGCCGCGCGCTACCTCTCCGAGAGCTACCGGGCCGGCGAGTGGCCGCGATCGGTCAGGCTGCTGCGCTGGCTGTTCCGGCTCTGAGACCCACGGCCCAGAAACCTCCGGCCGTTGTCCGGGATCGGCCGGCGCGCTGTGCGAAACTCCATCAGATGGAGACGCGCTCGGGTGACTTCGTTCTGACGACCGACGAGCTGCGGGCGATCGCCGCGTATGCCGTGGCGTGCGCCGAGCCCGCCCTCGTGATCTTCGAGAAGGCCCACCCCGACGACCCTCGCCCGGCGGCCGCTCTCCAGGCCGCGCGCGTCTTCGCCGAGGGAGCGCCTCGTTCCCGCCTCCAACGGACCGCGGCCGCCGACGCCCATCGCGCGGCTCGGGACGCCACGACCGACCCCGCCCGGCACGCAGCGAGCGCTGCAGGGGACGCGGCCGCCGCGGCATACCTCCATCCGCTGGCGAAGGCGACGCAGGTGCGCCACATCCTCGGGTCGGCGGCCCACGCCGCCCGGGCGGCCGAGCTCGCGCGGGGTGATGACCCGGTGGTCGCGGAGTACGTCGTCACCGCCGCCGCCAAGCGGGCCACGCCGGTCGTCCTCGACGTCCTGGGCCGCTATCCGCGAGCACCCAAGGGGCGCAACCGGATCGCGGTTCTCATGCAGCGGCTCGACAGCCTGCTCCGCGACCCTCCCCCGACGCCGCGCGTGGTCGACGACCCCGGACCGTTCTTCCACGGGACGAGAGCCGATGTGCGCCCGGGCGACCTGCTCACTCCGGGCTGGCGATCGAACTACGGCTCGCAGCGTCAGTCCAACCACATCTACCTCACGGCCACGCGCGAGGGCGCACCGCTGGCCGCCGAGCTCGCTCGCGGCGAGGGGCCCGGACGGGTCTACCGGGTCGAGCCCCTCGGCACGATCGAGGACGACCCCAACGTCACCGACAAGCGCTTCCCCGGCAACCCGACCCGGTCCTACCGGACGACCGAGCCGCTGCGGGTCGTCGAGGAGATCACCGGCTGGGAGCGTCCGCCGCAGGAGATGGTGCAGCACATGCGTGAGCGGATGGCCGAGCTCGCCGAGCTCGGGATCGAGGCGATGGACGACTGATCGGACGGACCAGCCCGTGAGGTCGTCGTGGGTTCACTTCAGCACGAGGGCCAGTGAGGCGCCGACGATGAGGATCGACTGGAGGCTGTGCACGATGATCCCGAGCCAGGCGCTGCGGTAGCGACGGGACGGGTAGGCCAGCGCCGGGGTGTCGAGCAGCGCCTTGGGGATCGCCCACGGCATGTGCAGGTGGTAGAGCGCGAAGAGGATCCCGTTCGCCACCCAGTCGGCCCGTCCGAAAACGCCCTGCATCCGGGGCAGCAGCAACCCACGGAACAGCAGCTCCTCGCCGAGCACCGTGTTGAAAAGGGTCATGACGACGATCACGGCGAACCACGGCCAGTTCCCGGAGAGGAACTCGTGTCCGCCGGTCGACCGCACGAACGCGCCCAGGTCCCGGCCACCCGGGACGGGCAACGACGGGAGGAGCTGCTCGAGACCGACGACGAGCGACGCCGGGAGCAGCACCCACCACACGCGCCCGCCGACACGACCGGTGCGCGGACTGCGGGGCCGGTGCAGCCAGAGCGCGTCCGCGACCGCGCGCCACCGCAGGGTCCCGGTCTCGCGCCGCACGAGCACCAGCACGAGCACGCCCTGCCAGACCAGGCCCGCGGTCAGGCAGGCCACCAGCGCCCGCGGCCACGCTGTCGGACCGTCCAGCAGACCCGCCAGTGCCGGGGCCRCGAGCCAGGACAGCGCGGCCATCGGCAACGCCGCCGCGGCCCAGACGCCTAGGATCCGGCGCAGGTCGTACTGGCGTGGCGCCACCGCCCCCGGGGCCGACCGGGTCGCGACCACCGACGTGTAGGAGTGGGACATGCTGGCCTCCTCCGGCTCGTTCAGCAGGATGCGCGCCGGCGACCGGGTCCCACATCCGGGATCACCCTGAAGTCCCTCCTGAGCCGACCCCGAGCCGGCACCCTGCAGCAACGCTTCAGCCGCTGACCGTCGCCTCTGCGGACGCCGTCAGGCGCGGAGGACCTTGTCCATCGCCTTGCCCTTGGCCAGCTCGTCGACAAGCTTGTCGAGGTAGCGGATCTTCTGCATGAGCGGGTCCGCGACGTTCTCGACGCGGACCCCGCACACCACGCCCTTGATCTCCGAGACGTTCGGGTTCAGCTCGGCTTGGGCGAAGAAGTCCTCGAAGGTCGTCTCCGCCGCGAGGTGCTCCCCGAGTGCCTTCTCGTCGAAACCGGTGAGCCACTCGATGACCTCGTCGAGCTCGGCTCTCGAGCGTCCCTTGCGCTCGACCTTGTTCACGTAGTGCGGATAGACCGACGCGACGGAGGTGGTGAAGATCCGGCTCATCCTCCTCAGGGTAGTGACGAGGGGCCGCCGTCGGGTCCCGGCGAACCTTTTACGGGGCCCGGAGATCGCGCTGGCGCAGGAGCAGGGGCGGACGCCGATCGTCCGGGAAGAGCTCTACGGTCGTTCCCATGGCCATCGCTCGCTACCCCAGCCTCGTCATCGACTGCCCCGACGCCACCGCGCTCGCGACCTTCTACGGCACCCTCCTCGACTGGACGGTCAAGGCGTCCGACGGGTGGGGCGAGATCCGTGACACGACCGGTCAGTGCATCTGCTTCCAGCAGGTCGAGGGGTTCACGCCGCCGCAGTGGCCGGGCCAGGAGGTGCCGCAGCAGATGCACCTCGATGTCATGGTCGAGGACCTCGACGAGGCCGAGCCGGAAGTGCTGGCCCTCGGTGCGACCAAGCACGAGCACCAGCCGGGCACGTCGTTCCGCGTCTTCCTCGACCCCGCCGGCCACCCCTTCTGCCTCTGCGTCGACTGACAGCAGCCGTCGAGGATCGGCCGCGTCAGCCGATCCGGGCGAGGTCCACGGTCCAGACCGGGTTGCCCGGCACGGTCGTGACCCGGGCATCACTCGCGAACCGCGTCGAGGGCTGGATGAGGGGGACGAACGGGCTGCGCGCATTCATCGCGAGCTGCCACGCGGCATACGCCCCCGCCCGGTCGTCGCCGACGGACTCACGCGCGGTGTCGGTGAGGTCGTCGATCGTCTGGTCGGTCCCGCGGGCCCAGCCGACGCGGGAGCCGAGCAGCTCGCCCGGCGCGAACGCGAGGTAGTTCTCGGGGTCCGGGTAGTCCGGGCTCCAGCTCCACAGGCTGAACGCGCTGCGCCCCGCCCGGTAGGCGGCGAGCGCCTGGGCGGCCGGCGCCGGGTTGAGCTGGACCTTGATGCCGACCTCGCCGAGCTGGGAGCGGACTGCCACGGCGAGCGCACTCGCCGGGATGCCATGGATCGGCAGGTCCGCGGCATAGGACAGCGGGATCGGCTGGCCCTGGTAGCCCGACCGGCGCAGCGCCGCCTTTGCGGCGACGAGGTCGCGGGCGGGCACGAGCGGCAACGTCACGACGGGCGTGGGTATGCCGTTCGCCCCGGTCGTGGAGGCATCCGCCGGCGTCGCCGTGGAGCCGGTCGACGGCAGGGTGGTCGCGGGAGCGGTGGTCGACGACGGGGTCGGCGTGCCGGTGCCGCCGGTGCTGTCGGTGCTGTCGGGGCTGTCGGTGCTGTCGGGGCTCACGGTCGGCCCGGGTTTGGGCGCCAGGTCATCGAGCGCTCCGACGATGCCCTCGGGGATGAGCCCCGCAGCGGGGGTCGAGCCCGACGCGACTCGGGTCAGCGCGTCGCGGTCGAGGCCGCGGCGCACCGCCTCGGCGAAGTCGGGGTTGCCGGTCCAGGCATTGAGGGCCGGGCTGCGCCCGAGGGCGAGGTAGACGAGCGAGCTCGAGCGCATCGTCGTGACCCTGACCGACGAGGCCGACGAGGCCGACGAGGCCGACGAGGCCGACGAGGCCGACGAGGTCGGCGAGGTCGGCGCGGTCGACGCGGTCTGCTCAGTCGGCGAGGTCTGCGCCGTCGGCGCGGGCGGCGACGGGGTGCCGACTGCGGCGGCCTGRCTCGGCGAGAGGTCGAGGGCGACATCGACGCGGCCGGACCGGAGCTCGGCGAGCTGGTGGTCCGCGTCGAGGTTGCGCACGATGATGCCGGGGAACGCGGGCTTGGGCCCCGACCACAGCGGGTTGGCTTGCAGCCGAACCTCGCTCGTCCCGTGGACGCTCCCGATGACGTAGGGACCGGAGCCCGCGGAGTGCTGCGAGAGGTAGGCGCTGGCGGTGTCACCAGGCCCGATGGTGCCGCCGTGGGCCTTGACGACCGTGGAGTTGACGATGCCGAACGCCGGGTTGGCGAGGATCGCCGGAAGGGCGAAGTTCGACCCCGCCGAGGTGAGCGTGAAGGTGCGGTTGTCGACCTTGGTCAACGAGATCGTGCCAATGATCGACGCGGTCGGACCGGACAGCCCCTTCGCGCGCTCGAGGGTGAAGAGGACGTCATCGGTCGTGACGGGCGTGCCGTCGGAGAAGCGCAGACCCTTGCGCAGGCGCAGGGTGAGCCAGCGACCCTCGGGCGAGAGCGTGTACTCGGCCATCCCGGGCACGACCTTGGTCGGGTCGCTGGGGTCGAGGCTCGTCAGTGTCTGGTAGAGGGCGTGCGTCAGCATCGCTCCGCTGCGGTCGAACTGGCGCGTCGGGTCGAGGGTCGAGTGGTCGAAGACGGCGCCGACGACGAGCGGCACCGAGGCGGTCGCGGACGCCGACGCCGTCGCGCTGCCCGTGGT